>JAJDBQ010000195.1 GCA_029261255.1 Nitrospirales bacterium | reverse complement strand
GCCAGAAATAATAGCTGTTGGAGTTTCACATCACTCATCAAGCCGCCTGAATCTTCTATCGATTCCATCAAATGCAAGGTATAAATGAGAAATGCGCGGTCACTGGATACTTCTACGGGTTTTCGCATACAGACTCCATATATAGTTTCATTTCCGTCAGCTCAAAAAAATGCCTTGACCCAATTACCCTCTTGGGGTTTAATACCCCCTCAATTTTTGTTGGATGAACCGGCCATGCCCAAACCCGTCAAAGAACTCGAACTTCTTAAACATCATCTCGCAAAGCACAGCCTTAAGCTCACGCGCCAGCGAGAGCTCATTCTGACTACGTTCCTGAAAATGGAGCATGTCACAGCCGAGCAGTTATATCATATTTTAGCCAAAAAAGACCCTCATATTGGGCTCGCGACGATCTACCGAACGCTCAAACTCTTCTGTGACACTGGCTTGGCGCAAGAACGCCATTTCGGGACACAAACGCAGTTCGACAATGTCGCCCACAAGGGCCATCATGACCATCTGATTTGTACGGGATGTGGGAAAATCGTGGAATTTAACAACTGCCAAATCGAAGACCTGCAAGAAGCTGTGGCCAAAAAGAACGGCTTTACGATTCAGACCCACAAATTAGAGCTATACGGCCTCTGCGCTGATTGCCAACCCGCCTAGCCTCTCTTCAACCACAGTGCTCTCTTTCGATACATCCTTCAATCTTGCTCCGTGGATGACATCCATAGTAATATGTCCATTATGAAAATGATTATTCAAATCGTTAGAATAGTAAGCATTCAACCTTTAGTTTCAATGCTTTTGGCATTTGGACTGTTGAGTTTTTCGGACTTGAGCAGTCCAGAATTGTCTGCTGCCGAGTCAGTGGTCGTGTATTCTGGAAGGGCGGAACGATTAATTAAACCCGTCTTGGATCATTTTGAACAGACCACTGGGACGACCGTTCAACTACTCACAGCTGGCAGCACGGAACTGGTGAATCGGCTACGTGCGGAAAAAGCTCGCACACCTGCCGATGTGTTTATCACGAATGAAGCCGGAGCATTGGAATTAGCAAGAAGTCTTCATTTACTCCAACCGATTACCCTTCCCGAAGTCGCCATGGCTATTCCTGAACACTTTCGAGCTCCTGATAACAGCTGGATCGGGCTTTCGGGACGTATGTGGGTCATCGTCTACAACACGAAGACGGTTGACCCTTCAAGCATTCATTCCCTCCTCGATTTAGCCGCACCTTCATGGAAAGGGAAATTGGCCATTCCGACAGCCAATAGTGAATACCTCCAAGCTGGGGCATCCATGGTGTTAGCGGCCAAAGGTGAAAAAACGGCAAAGAATTTCTTAGAAGGCATACGTGATAACGCAGGGAACGAAGTCTATGGAAAGAATCGTCAAATTGTCGATGCTGTGGCAAAAGGCAAAGTCAGTGTCGGGATCGTGAATCACTATTATATATTTCGCCACTTAGCGAAAGATCCCGAAGCTCCGATTGCGCCCTTAATCACGGATCAAGACAAGGATGGCATGGGTAGCATCATGAATGTGGCTGGGATCGGCCTCACCGCCCATACAAAACACCTGTCTCCCGCCAAGGAATTGATTGCCTTTTTGATCTCTCCAACGGGACAAGAAATGTTTGCGCAAATCAATAAAGAATATCCCGTGAATCCTGCAGTGAACGCTGATCCCGCCGTCCCGCCGGCTTCATCCTTTCGGGCCTCCACGATTCCTCTCACCCGTTTAGCCGAACTACGTGAGCCGATCATTCACATGATCCAAGACCTGGGTCTTCGTTAAATCTTGGGGCGCTCCTGAATGGTTCGCCACATCCAGCTGACTCCACTTTCTCTTTTGGGTGTGAGCATCGCCTTACTCCTCACATTTCCTCTTTTCTATGTGGCATTTTCCGCAGTGACAGGAGATCTTTCCCAAGCTAGCAATCTTTGGAATACCCGCCTTCCTGAATTAATAACCAATACCATTTCCCTCGCTCTTGGGGTTTCCATCGCCACCCTCACGCTTGGGGTTTCCACCGCATGGATTATCACGCGCTACCAATTTTGGGGACGCGCCTTTTGGGACTGGGGCTTTGTCTTGCCTTTGGCCATCCCTTCTTTTGTGTTGGCCTATGTCTACACATTCTTATTAGACCGTGGCGGGCCAGTCGAACAAACCTGGCAATGGCTCACAGGTTCAGATGCCCACATCCCCTCCCCCTATAGCTTTACTGGGGCTCTCGTGGTCATGACCTTGAATACGTTTCCATATGTGTACCTATTAGCCCGCGCGGCGTTTCAAAATTTCAATCTGTCCTTTGAAGAAGCCTCGCAAGCCACAGGCGCCACTCGCTGGGAAACATTCTATCGCGTCTCGCTACCTCTTATCAGACCTGCCCTAGTGGCCAGTATGTTTTTGGTCGTACTCTATGTCGTATCAGATTTTGGAGCCGTCTCCTTGCTGCGATTTCAAACCTTCACCTACGCGATTTATCAACAAATCACCGGACGTTTTGATTACCAATCTGCCGCTCTTCTGAGCCTGCTTTTAGTAAGTTTTGCCCTCGTATTTTTATTCGCCGAACGATGGTTTCGCAAACAAAGCCGCTTTTACCAGACATCCGGCCGAGTTCGGACCGCGACGCCAAAATCGTGTTCGTTGGCCCGTGGGCTCGCCATTAACCTCTTCTTCTTTGTGATTTTTTCTGCAGCGTTTGGCGTGCCGGTCATTTTGCTTATCCAATGGACGTTGACCGCCTTGGCCGAGGGTGAAGTCGGCACGTCCTTTGGAACCTATATCGGTAATAGCGTCTTCCTTTCTGCCACCGCCGCAACAGTTGCCCTGGCATTGGGGACTCCCCTCGCCTATCTCGCTTCTCGCTTTCCCTCCAAACTTCACATCGCCTGTCTGCAAGGAGCCTATATAGGCTATGTGCTCCCAGGTCCCGTCGCGGCGTTAGCCCTACTGATGTTGTTTACTGATATGATTCCTCTTCTGTATGGCACAGTATTCGTCCTGATATTGGCGTATCTCATTCATTATTTACCAGCTGGACTTCAGGCCATGGAATCGGCCCTTCAGCAGGTGAACCCCAATTTAGAAGAAGCCGCACGTAATCTCGGAGCGAAAGGGATTCGAACGTTTAGACAGATCACCTTTCCTCTGGTCCGAAAAGGATTTTCGGCCGCCTGGCTGCTCATGTTTCTCCTTTGTATGAAAGAACTGCCTGCGACATTACTCTTACGTCCGATTGGATTTGATACATTAGCCGTTCGCATTTGGTTAGAAGCGAGCGAAGAGCTGTATCAACTGGCAGCCCCGCCTGCCTTACTGATTGTCATTCTGTCTATTCCTGCGGTCTTCCTCTTATCTAAAAAGAATTGGCAGGCAGGCTAAGCCTCAGTACAATAGGCTCTGATAGGTCTGTGATACGTCCTTATTCGGAAACATTGCCAAAAAATCCCATGTCTTCATCCTCTGACACCTCTTCTCCAACTTCTGAAACATCGATGTTGGAATTACGAAATATCACGTGCGGATACGAGCCCAATACCCCAACCGTTCGTGACCTGTCTCTCCGCCTTCAACCGGGAAATATCTTGTGTCTGTTAGGGCCTTCAGGTTGCGGGAAAACGACGACACTTCGAGCCATCGCGGGATTTGAACAACTTTCAGCCGGAGAGATTCGATTGCAGGGTGAGGTATTAGCTTCGACCTCGGTCCACCTTCCGCCTGAACAACGCCGAGTCGGGATGGTGTTCCAGGAATATGCGTTATTTCCCCATATGAATGTCAAAGATAATGTCGCGTTTGGGCTCTATCATTGGCAGGCGGCTGACCGTCAATCCCGAGTTCAGGTCATGTTGGATGTCGTTGGACTTCAAGGGCTTGAGCTTCGTTTTCCTCATGAACTCTCTGGTGGCCAACAACAGCGTGTCGCCATTGCCCGAGCTCTCGCTCCTAAGCCCCTCATGCTCTTGCTCGATGAACCATTTAGTAACTTAGATCCGGACATGACGATCAAAATGCGGAAGGAATTATACCGGATTCTCCGACAAACGCAGACCACGGCTATTTTGGTCACACATGACCATGAAGAAGCCTTTGCCATGGCCGATCAAGTCGCGGTGATGCACGATGGAGTCTTAGTGCAATGTGATACGCCTGAGACTATTTATCAACAGCCATCATCTTCGTTTGTGGCAGAATTTATCGGACAGGCTAATACGATTCCAGGCATCATTCAAAATGGCCACGTTGAAACAGAAATTGGCCCAATTCCTCATCAATCTGATTTTGAGAGCGGGAGTCGAGTCTTAGCCATGGTTCGTCCAGATGACATTCAATTTACCCCATCAGAAACGGGGCCTGGACGAATTGAAAGTCGGCAATTTCAAGGATCACAAACCCTCTATGCCATTCGCTTACAATCTGGGCAACTTATTCACTGCTGCATGAAGCCAATTCCTGTGTATAATATAGAAACATCTGTCATGGTACATATCACAACTTCACATACCATTCTCTTTCCACAACCCGCTCTTTCGTAGAGTGAAAGGAGGTTTCGCACATGACACCTAAACACGGCAGACAGGGTATTCGGTTATTTACGATCTGGGCAGGAGTCCTCAGCTTAGCCTTAGGCCTTCCTTTACTCTCGCTGGCTAGCGGTTATGGCCATGACGGTGGGAGTGCGCACCATGCCACAGACAAAACATCACCGCATGAATCTGGCAGCATGGGACATGGAAAAGGCTATTCCGGTGGAGGTACACACGGTGGCCATGCGAAGGGCTATTCTGGTGGAGGCTCACAGGGTGGCCATGCGAAAGGCTATCCTGGTGGAGGCTCGCACGGTGGCCATGGAATGAAAGGGAAGATGGGCGGAGGAAGCCATGGTCCGCACCAAAGTGCCTCAAAATTCATTGACCATATTCTGAAATTTAAAGAAGGCATGGCGGTGACGGATGATCAAGCTGCCAAACTGCAAGCCCTTAAAACCGACTTTGAAAAAACAAAGATTACCATGAAGGCAGCCATTCAACTGGCCAGCTTGGATTTGCATGAACTCATGCGGGATGACAAAGGATCACTCAATGAAGTGGAAGCCAAATTGAAAGATCTCTATGACACCCGAGCAGGAATGTATTTCGCATCAGTCAAAGCCAGTCGAGATGCTAAGGCCGTGTTAACGGAAGAGCAACGCTCTCGAATGAAAACCGTCCATGACCGCATCAATGCCTATAAAGGTTCTGATATGGGAGGCAAAGGCCATCCCGGTGGCTACAAGCACCACGGCAAAGAACAGAAAAGTTAATATTCGTTTTTTAGCAATCGAATTCCAAGTGAAAAAGGGGGCGAAATCGCCCCCTTTTTTATTTGTACCCCAGCCTCATTATCCCTCAAGGAGAGCGTTAAATAATGAGGATATCAAGGGGCATATTTCATCAGAAAACGTGGCCATCAGCAGCTTCGGGTCGGTTCAAAAAAGTTCGTCCAGCAAGGCCGCAGCCCGTTTTACGCGCGGAGCGTACTTCCAGTACGTGAGCACGGAAAATGGCGAGAACGCCGCTGGCGGCTTTTTTCAAAAGACCCTCAAGGTATTTCTCCATGAATATCATAGCCATCTATGTTACTGCAGCCATCGCAGAAATTGGTGGATGTTTTGCCTTTTGGGCCTGGCTGCGTTTAGGACGATCACCATTGTGGGGCATCGTGGGCGCGGTGAGCTTAGTTATTTTTGGCCTGCTCCTGACACGCGCTGACGTCGCGTTTGCCGGACGTGCCTACGCAGTCTATGGCGGGGTGTACATCGCGGCTTCTCTCCTATGGCTCTATCTAGTGGAACGGATCGTTCCTGATCGGTGGGATATGATTGGTGCAGGTATTTGTCTGATAGGCGCGGCGTTAATTCTTTGGGGCCCACGACCTCTTATTCAGTAATATCTAAGCAACTGAAAAAGATGATGATCATTGAGAGTAGTTCTATCTGTACTAACCCAATCTGATCTGACAGATAGTGTCAGATCTCCTCAAAGCAGACGCACACAGGCTCGTGCACGAACCGGCTGAAAACGACTCACTGCGGAGACTCAATGCAAAGACAACGGCGATCATTAGAGCATCTGGCGAACCGTCTTCGTAACGACTTACAGTTCATGCTCCTTAACGATGAATGCCGAAGATTGCGAGTGATCGATAAAATTCCCCTCATCTTCTAGGAGCGCGGCACTTAATTTCTGCCCCTCTGGTGAACTCATTGCCTCCATCAGATCTGCTTCTGATTCAAACCACACCTCTGCGACGCCATCGTATTCTGGCAACATACCTCTCGAAGTCCTTAGGCCTTCGTTTAAAGGGGTATCGACAGTCAGAGATTGCACATATTTTTTGGCCCTCATTACGCCAGCATTTTCCATAAAGTAAGGGCCATGTTTATTCTTCCAATAATCTTGAAACTGCTCGCGAGTCATCTCTGGGTGCCGGCGTAAACACATCACAAATTTGATCATTTGAACATACTCCTTTGATGATTCGAATTTCCCTGAAAATACTGTCCCATTAGTTACAGCTAAAGATTTCGAACGTGCCGTTGTCGTTATTCCACGCGACGCGCGGGCTAGATTGTTTCAATAGTATCAGAAAGCTCCACAAAGTTTCCCTCAGCTTTGATTATGTGGATGGCACGTTTAGCATGATAGGCTACTTGCACGAATATAGAGATATACCGCCGTAATTTCTAGATATGCTCTCATATTTTCTTGCAACTCTTGCCCACTATTGCCCGAATTTAGACATGTCTACTTACGACCGTTGGTGTGGGAATATCAGCGGGGGATTTCGCTGGGCTATCCCCGGAGTCGTTTCGTATTGACTATGTCTCTCGTTTCGATGAGGCAAGAACCGACGGACGACGGAGCAGGTAACACATGGTTCACCAACTTATACATCCTATTGGTTTTCTGTATTGCCGGGTTTCGGCCCGGCTGCCGAGCCACTTTGGTTTCGGTCAAAGTGGCCAAAACCATTGACGCCCAGACAGGCTTGATTGGATGGGTCAGACGCGAGCCCAAGAAGAGCAGCCCAACTCGCTACGCTCAAACAAGGTCTGCTGAATAAGAGCGTCCGTCCCAGGAGCCTGTCAGCAGGCGTCAGATAAGAAAAAGAACGAGAAGTCGAAATAATATTGTGGGCTTCCCTGGCCTAGTGGCCTGGCCGAGCCGTGCAGCCGACACCGGATAAAAGGCGTGCAGTGTTTGAGTGTAGCGAGTTTGCATGCCGCCGGGGTCGGCTAACCGCGCTGGAGCCCCGAAGGGCCAAGCTACGGCCAACATGGTTTTGGCTACTTTTGCCGAAACAACAGTGGCTCGTTCGCCGGGGCGAAACCCGGCAATCACCAAAACTCCTTGGGGGAAATACTGCGATCAGTCGCTCAGAATGGGGGTCACGTTGCTTTCTTTAGAATATGTCTGGCTGTTCCCAAAAATTCGGTAGCGACGATTGGGGAATGGGCGTGAGCCAAGCTGAGCGGGAGGCCAAATCAAAGGTGAATCAAGAAGCGGAACGAATGGAGCGGAATCTTTCGCGAGGGATGCCGTATGTCATTAAGAAAGTAATCTGACTCCAATTCAAGGCGATTTGTTCATGAGTCAGTGAAGGACCAACGTTCATCTCACAAATGCTTTATCGACTCGCGTCAATACATTGAACATTCCCCATCCATTGGAGAATACGTTTATCAGCCGTGAGTAATGATGCCCCAAAGAATATGGCACTCGCCGTAATCAATCGGTCAGCTGGGTCTGCATGGAAGTTCACGAGTCTTGTCGCCGCAATGCCAATTTCTCCATCGACGGAAATCTCATGTAAGCCCATCTCGAGTAATTGTTTTCTCCATGCAGCAACATCCTGAGTCAAAGAAATCCGCTCCTTCTGGTGAAGCAAGGCAATCTCCCAAAACGAAATGGCGGAAACTGCTAACGCATCTTCGGCTAACGCCTGATCCGCTATTTTCCGGGCCTTCTTTCCCAGTGCAGGAAGCCCTTCCAACAGCCAAACCAAAGCATGTGTATCAAGAAGAATCACTGCAAGACTTCCCAGTCTTCGTTAAGCGGGGAAAGAATATCTCCTTGAACAGTCAGCCTTCCTTTCATCGCTCCAAATAAAGTGGCAGGCTTAGGACGATAGGGCATGAGTTGACTCACCGGCTTCCCATTCTTGGTGATGACCAAAGGTTTACCTGATTGTGCCACTTCATCCATCAATTGCAGGCACCGAGCCTTGAATTCTGATGCTTTGATTGTTTTCATGTGCAGAGTCTCCCTTAAAACAAACAATATGATCATGGGCACAACCATAGTCACATCAAGGATATCACAGTCCCCTCTGGACAACAAGAATCATCGTTTACTCCAGATGGCCCCTACCGCTCAAAGCTTCAGATACGAGCATCAAGCGCGATTGAAGACCAGAGGAAATGTTGATTCTTCCCTCTTGATCGACAATAACCCCTTCAACATCGGGCAACGACTCAATTAACGCCATTCCCTTTTTCGGGCCCATGACAAAGATGCCGGTATCTAATCCATCAGCCATCACGCCGTCTTTGGCAATGATCGTGACGCTTTGACATCCTCGGGCAGGTTGAAGCGTTGCAGGATCGAGGATGTGGTGATAGCGAATGCCGTCTTTCATGATAAACCGTTGATAATCTCCCGCGGTCGACACCGCTTCGTTTTCTAGTTCGATCCGACCCAAGATGAGCCCTTGTTCTTTTCGAGGATGCTGAATCCCAAACACGAATTGTTCCTTATCAGGCATCCGGCCAAATGTTTTGATATCCCCTGACAGTGCGACTACTCCGGCAGTAGCCCCCGTTTTTTGCATGACGCCTACGACCAAATCAGCGGCATAGCCTTTTCCTATACCTCCAACATCAATCTTCATTCCTGCCTGTTTGAGAAAAATAGTTCCTGCTTGTTCATCTAAAACAATATTTTCTATTAAGGTGAATGGACGCACCCCATCAAGTTCTTCCTGTGTGGGAATTCTCCCTTCTTGACTGACATTCCAGGCGTCCACAGCAGGACCCACCGCAATATTGAATCCGCCTTCTGTTAAAGCCGCCATACGCAAGGAAGCCTTCAGAACTTCCATATTTTCTGGCCCAACCTCGACAGCATGTTTGCCTGCCGCACTATTGACCTTTGAAAGCTCACTGTCAGGAATCCACGTGCTCATCAAGTGTTCAATGCGTCGAATTTCTGCCAAGCCTGCGGCCACTGCTTTTTTCGCCACCTTTTCCTCAGGTGCGACACCCGTCACAAAAACCAGAGTCCCCATTAAATATTGGCTGCGTTTGATGAGGACGTCTTCGGAATGACTTTCCACAGGGATCAGCATTAAAAAAGAAACTGCGAACAACATCACTAGACTGAACTTACACAACAATGATTGTTCCTTGCTAAACATACTCTTTGTGACCAATCGGAAAGGAAATCTGGTTTTTAGGACAAACGTTAGCTGCGGTGTTCGCATAGACTTCTTATCTTCGATAAAAGTATTTGGCTCTGGGCTGTGAGGGCGCTACCGCAAAAAGGCGATTCTGATTGAACTCTGGTTTCGGCAAAGAAACCTCTAACGGATGATCACCAAGGACATCACGCAACACCTTTACAGGATCCAAATTTGGAGTTTCAGCCAATACTTCCCATCGAAGCATCCGTACAGTTTTTGGAGGATCAACCTGCAAACGCCAAACTCCCAGGTAGTTCGTTTTTTCTGCCATAACATCAAAGTTCAAATTGACTTGAGCCTCTGATCGAAAGGGACCTTCGCCAATTTGTATCCGAAACAACTCATAATGACCAGGAGATAACCTCGTCACAAACCTCTCTGCGTGTCCCGTCATATCGACTCTAGACCGTTTCCCAGTATTGGTATGCCTTACATCAAAAAATCGAACCTGGGCCGCTGTCTGGTGCATGCGGAAAAATGGTCCACGTGCCTCTACCTGAACAATTCCCAATACTATCGACTCGTCGGATACAGAATTTTCCGGATCAGGCAATCCCCAGGTCGAGCACCCCACCAACAGCAAACACATCGAAATCAAGAGGCCAGCGGCCACCCAATCAATTTCCCAAAGCCCTGTTTTATAAGAACTTCTTGATCCCATGGCTTTCCCTATTCTTCTCATCACGCATGATAACTGTGAATAATTCCTTTCCACAACAGAGACAACCATAGTCGCAGCAATAGAAATTCGGCATATGGCTTACAAAGCCCAATCTCTAGCGAAAACCACTTAGGCCCTTTGTTCTTGCATAAATACCTCTAGAGCCATTGACAAACTCACCCCAATTTTTATATTAATAATGGTTATCAATATCAATTAGCTTAGAAATCATAATCATTCTCAATATTACATAGATCGGATTGTTTTTTTCATGGACACAAGTCAGTATCAAACGTCTAGCACAGTCGACAATTCTGACTTGTCTGAGGCTCGGTGTGAATGTGGGCAGCTCGTCGCGAAATTAGGAGTGCAGAGTGTTGAATTGAAATGCAAACGGTGTAAACGTCTTGTTTCTATACCTTTTTCTACTCTCTCCCGCTCCGAAGTGACCGTCTCTCTCTGCGCGCCCTCACCCACCTCAGGAACATCGTCCTAACCATTTAATTTATTCGCTATAACTGGATGAGGGCCTCTGAGCTCCTTTTTCTCATTCATATCAGAGGACCATGGAGTCCCCAAAGACAGGGGAGTACTTATCATGAGGTTTCGTTTGATGTTTGGGGCTTTAGCAGCCTTCAGTTTGCTCGTCGGACAATTTGGCTTCAGTAGTGAGGCAAGTGCAAGAGACGAAGGGATGTCAGATACGCCTATTGCCGTTAATGCCGTCTCGAAGGAAGAAATTCAACGCATGGTGGATCAACGATTTGAAGACCTGATGCGTCAGCCGACTCGAGACACTCCACCAACGGATTTTTCTAATGTACCTATACGTGGATTGGGGCAAACCACTCAATCACAAAAAAGAATTCAGCAAGGTAGTGGCGACTGGGTGACAGGTGGCAGTGTGTTGGAAGGTGGCCGGACGGTGTATGCAAAACCTTTCGTGCGCGCACCAAAGACCATCGTCGGTGGCTACATGGACTTTACGATCTCCGATTGTAATAACGCGGGTTCACGGGACTGTTCAGAAGGCTTAGAGTTTGATCAGGAACGCTTTGTCCCGTTCTTTTATTCCCAAGTTACGGATCGCCTCAGTGTCGCCGCAGAAGTAGAAATTGAGCATGGCGGGCCACAAGGCAACCAAGGGGATGGAGACCTCAAGATTGAATTCGCTACCATGGACTACCGCTTCGATGATGCCTTGAGCCTCCGAGGTGGAATCATTTTAATGCCGGTGGGTCGGTTCAATCTGGTTCATGACTCGCCATTAAATGATCTTCCTCTCCGCCCAATGGTCAGCCGATTGATCATTCCTTCAACCTTTGCCGAATCAGGCATTGGGTTTTTCGGAACGTTCTACCCAACGGCACTCTCCAAGGTCGATTACGAAGTGTATATCGTCAATGGATTTGATGGAGGGAGCAGCACGGCAGGTGGAGCCACGTTCGGAGAAGGCGGGTATCGAGGACGTCGAGGCAGCTTCAAAACTGACAATAATGAAAATAAGGCCGTTGTTGGTCGAGTGTCGGTCAGCCCCTTCCTCGGGGTTGAAATCGCTGGGTCTTTTCATCATGGTACCTGGGACGATGAAAGTGACCACTATCTGAACATTTTTGCCATTGATGGCTTGATTCAACGAGGTCCGTTTGAATTGCTCGGAGAAGCAGCCTGGACGCGGATTGGAGGCGGATCAAAAAATCCTATGACCACAAACGGCACACCTCCTAAGCGAATGGCAGGGTATTTTGTCCAAGGTAATTACCATTTCATGCCAGAAGCTCTTCGGCGAATGGCACCAACCCATTTTGGCGATTCTTCCACCTTTACTGCCGTGGTGAGATGGGGCGAGGCTGATACGAATACCCAAAGAAGCGGCAATGTGAACGATCTACAACGACTCACATTTGGATTAAACTTCAGACCTGTTGAAGATTCGGTCATCAAATTCGCCTGGACGTTTAATGACCATAAGGACGATCCCCAGTCACGTAACGGCTGGCAGCTGAGCATGGCGACCTATTTCTAAACAATGAAAAAAAGTCTTACCACTGTTTGCTGTTTAATGTTGTCACTAGCGGGGTGCGCTGGCTGGTACAGCGCGCCCCGCGTCGCGACGATGTGTTCGCCTGAAGATACGTGGGGCATTGCTCTGGCGAGTTTACAAGAATTTGAATTACGACGAATCGATAAGGCCAATGGAGCCATCGAAACCGAGTGGATTGCTGTCCATAATCCCAAAACCGCTGCCGGCGGAGTCTTTCAACGGCAGATGAACCAAGAACGCGCACGATTCATCCTCAATATCGAACCTGAACAAAATGGCAGTCAGATCACAGTCAAACAAATACGTGAATTTTGGTCACCACAGGGGGTGCAATCCCGTAGATGGAGACAAATACCGCCACATGAAGAACAAGAACGCCAATTGGCAACCCGCATCCAAAACCGGCTGAAGAGGCAAGCATGTTAACTTTTTTTCATTCATCCATCATTCAAAAATTCTTCATAGCAAGCGTCATCGTTTGTCTGTTCGGAACAGCCATTTCGCCATTGCAAGCAGCAGAACCACATCCTGAAAAGATTTGG
This sequence comes from Nitrospirales bacterium, assembly GCA_029261255.1. Lineage (GTDB taxonomy): Bacteria > Nitrospirota > Nitrospiria > Nitrospirales > UBA8639 > Nitrospira_E. Next base: position 65,236 of record JAJDBQ010000195.1, on the reverse strand, counting down.
GACCATGAGCTCAAGCGCTGGCTAACACCCGATGAACTTGGACATCTCGAAATTTATTTCACAGAGGATGAGGCGGCGAAAGTCATGTTTCCCGATTCAGCCACCATTCGCCAGGAAACACTCACGCTAACTGCCGAGCAAAAAGATTTCATTGAACAACACATTGGCTGGAAATTCCCTGAAACTTCGTTCCCAGTTTATGTTGGGGAAACACAGGGCAAGGTTGATGGTTATGCCATCGTGCAAAATACTATTGGCAAACATCGTCCTATTACCTATATGGTGGGCGTCGATGCTGAAGGGGAAGTGAGCAATTTTGAAGTGCTGGTCTATCGCGAAGCTCGAGGAAACGAGATCGCCAAAAAACGCTTCAACTACCAATATCAAGGCAAAGACGCTCGTGACCCGATTCGAATCAATCGTGATATCATCAACATTTCCGGAGCCACGATGTCAGTGCGTTCGGCAAGTGCCGGCGTAAAACGCGTCCTGGTCCTGGTCAATGAGTTTTATTTAAAACCCCTCGGGTTGGGCACCAACACCTTGGTGGCTGGAAGCAATGAAAAGGGCCTCCTCGAATCCCTGCTAGGGTTTTGAATGAAGCGGGAATCTGAATGCGAAATTTTAATACTCGATTTCGCCTACGCGACACAGACCGCCATATCCGATTGGTCTATACCTGGTTTTTACTCTTAATGCTCACAGGCTTTGTCTTTACTTTTTTCTGGGCACACGACATGACTCAATTGACACCCAAAGGCCTCGCAGCTCATTACCGAGGATCCGATGCGAATTTCGGTGAGCCAATGTCATTCGGCCAGCTATCAGAAACGATGCATTTTCATCTCTTTACCATGCCTGTCGTCTTTATGATTCTTGTTCATGTTCTGTATTTGACGATGATCAGCCCATTCCTGAAAGTGCTAACCACCTGGATCTCATTTTTGGGAGTCACTTTAGATCTTATTTCGCCTTGGCTTATTACCTATGTCTCGCCCGTATTTGTCTTAACTATGCTCACTGGCGATCTATTGATGGTTATTGGCTTCATCATTATGTTCGTCGTGCCCATGTATGAAATGTGGTGGCAAAAAGCTGCCTTCATGATGCCGGAGGATGACGACTAAGAATCTTTGACGAAACCACAGCGTTAATAAGGCCAGAGACTTTTGAGTCCAGAGCCCATGAGCCCGCATCTAGCGCTCATGGGCTTTTTTTATGCCCACACGTTTGAATAATCTGTTTTATTGGTTGTGCATGAGGGTGGATCTGTCCCATCCATCCTCATGAAGGCGAGGGGTTGGGTCTCCTCCTGTACCCCTCGCCGCCCCACTCACACATGAGTAGTGAGACAACGAGACACAGTCCATTTATTTTGTAGAAGCAGAAGATGGTTTCTCTCAATACGTTATTCATTATTTTTTATGAGGTTTCCCATGAAGCTTTACAACACGTCCTATTCCTTGCTTCCCCGATTATTCCTCGTCTTCTTATTAACAACGACATTAACACTCGTCGGGTCTTCAGCATTGGTCTTCGCCCAAGAAGCGGAAGAGGAAGCCGACCCAGCAGAAATCACCAACGGTGAACGCTTATTTCTGGAAACACGTTTTGCGCAATTTTTTAAGGTCTTTTTAGATGGCGGAAAAGCTGTCAACGATCCGTTAACTGAGGGAGATTCCGTTCTTAATGAAGCTGTGAACTGGCAAGCGCAATCAGCTGAACATCCCTTCAGCGGTCTATCGATGAATTGTCGGAGTTGCCATTTTGTTGATGAATTAGGCGTAGAAGATCCACTTCAGGGATATGGCATGCGCACCTATTCTGATTTCTCTCGACGCAGCCCAGTGCCGGCGCGTGAGGATGGCAAGACCGTCACCGTACGCAACTCCCCGGCCCTAGTGAATGCCTCGCTTCCACGGAGAAATTTCCTACAGCATTTCGATGGAGAATTTAAAACACTCGAAGATTTAGTTGAAGGCACATTATCCGGCCGAAACTACGGTTGGATCCCAGGCGAACGCGACGCGGCGATCGCCCATGTTGCCAAAGTTGTACGAGAGGACAACGGGGAAGGTGCCTTGGCATCAGAATTCGAAGCACTATCCTATACCAGACTTCTCACAGGGACAGATCCAACTCTTCCAGAGGGTTTTGTCCTTCCAGCAGAATTTCAAGTCGACGTGGCCAATGCGACGGATAAAGAAATCTTCCAAGCCGTCGCTCAGCTCATTGCGGCGTACACCGAAGACTTAGCGTTCTCAAGGAATGACAACGGAAATTTCAATCTTTCGCCGTATGATGTATTTCTTGAAAAGAATCGACTACCCAGACAACCAAAAAGATGGCAATCGGACATCAAATACAGTCAACGCCTCTTGCGAAAGATCAAAAGACTTGAAAGACGTGGTCAATTGCAATTTGTTTCCCAAAATCCTAATTCAGACAATGGTGCATTCGAATTCCATGACCAACCATTTGTCTTCGACAAAGGCGAGTTACAAGGTCTGAAAATATTTTTCAAGCAAAAAAAACGTGCACTCAGACCAAGTGATCTCGCGCAAGGCAAAATTGGAAACTGTATCGCATGCCACGCGGCTCCGAATTTCACAGACTTTAAGTTTCACAATAATGGGGTCGCCCAAGAGGAGTATGATCACATTCACGGGCCTGGCTCATTTGCACGACTCGAAATCCCTCGATTTTGGCAACGCGTGTTCAACCACAACGATTTTTTACCTGCGACAGAAAATCATCCTCACGCAGAAGAACCTTTCCGTGCGATCCCAACCACAGACAAGCCACAGCTCACGGATCTAGGGCTCTGGAATATTTTCCTGAATTTTGATTTTCCTAAACCACAGCAACGAATCTGGCGAAGTTTGTGCCAGGATGCCCTTAAAGATCAATTCCAAGGCAGAAAACATTTCCGAGGGTGTCACCCAATACATCTCCTACAACACACAATTGCCAAATTTAAGACTCCAGGCCTGCGCGACCTCGGACATTCCGCGCCGTATAATCACACAGGACAAGCTGATACGTTGGCAGACGTGATTCGAGGAGATATGAATAGCTCAAAGCTCGCACGAAACGGGGAACTACGGAATGCAGACCGAGAACTGGAGAAGATTGGCTTGACGGAACAAGACATTCCGCCATTGGTGTTATTCTTACAATCTTTAAACGAAGATTATAACTAAACGATGGAATCTTTAAGCAAAGAGACGAGTGAAAGAGTGTAGAAACACAATGTCTCAGAACGCTATTCACAGAGTCTAATCGCTTTTAGTTGAACGAGCGGCCCGAGGGATTCACACCCAGAGCCCAAGGTGATCATTCACCTTGGGCTCTTTTTGTTCAAGATCAGATCAAGAATCAACCGTGACGTATCTATATCACTCGACCCTTAATGCTTATTGATACATCAGTCATAGAACCGCGAGACAGCATGATACAAAGGAGATGAATTATGGAAGTACAGGAATTCACAGCCTCTCAAATTGGCCTCGAACAGGATCTCACGCAAGGACTCCGTGTGTACACCGAAAAATGGTTTCTGCGTATGAGTCAAGAACGACACACAAACGAATTACAAGCCATAGTGCATAGGGCGTTCGAGGAGCTTCTGATTCACACCTTCACGCCGGATACAGTCGGCAACTCTCTTCCGAGGCGAATCCATGATTTCATCCTCTGTAATCTCCGTCATGGGATCACCCTCAAAGATTTGTCAGCATTTCTTGGCTACTCTGAAAAGTACTGCTCAGAATTCTTTCGAAATCAAATGGGTGAACCATTTTCTGTCTATCTGAAACGAGTACGAATTGAAAAAGCCAAACATCTATTAGAAGATGAAACGTTAAGTCTGACTCAAATCGCAGATGTCCTCGGCTTTCAAGATCAATTTGCATTCAGTCACTTCTTCAAAAAAGGCACAGGCTTTTCTCCTAGACAATTTAGAAACAAATTCCTTGAATCACATCAACATGACGCTAGTCATTCGTCCGTCTTCTCTGATATCAAGTCGGCTCCCCACATACTCGCGTAAATACTCCTTCTATCCGACAACACGACATGAGTAATCTAAGATCAGTAATAATCTACACGGTAATCCCTCACCTGCTGGAGGATGCATGAAATCAAAATAAAGACTTTTCTGTAGGACCAAACCAACAGTACCTTCTTTGACTTGGGCCTGATTCACTTCACATTCACGTTCACGTTGATTCAAACTCACATTTTTCTTCTCATTGCTCCATCAAGACAGACTACTTGAGCTCTGCCAAAACCGCAGCAGAACCTTGCTTACCCTCGAAACAACCACGATCGTTCATTCAGACACGAACCAGAATTTCATATTCTGAAAAAGTATTTAGACACTATCTCAATCAACATGAGGTTCGAACATACTGTGCGTAAACGAAGTTTTAGCGAGATGAATGCTACAACGAAATCATTGAACACATTCTGTATCTTGAAGGTGCCCCCAACATGGAGCAATTCGGCACGGTGAAAATACGGGAGATGGTTCCAGAACAGTTGAAGTCTGACTTAAAACAAGAGAAAAGTATGATCAAACTCCTTACTGAAAGTATACAGCACTGCACCAAAGTTGGAGACTTCACCACCCGTGGTATGTTGGAAGCTATGGCTTAAGATGAGGACGAACATATCAACTGGATTGAGACACAACTCGAAACGATTAAACAGGTTCGATTGGGGAATTACCTAAGCGAACAGATTAAAAAAGAGAGTTGAAACACTCCGCCAGTCTAGACCGGGACTCAAGCCATTGAGTTCCGGTCATTTTCTTCAGATCCGCAAATAACACGGGATGAATCTCTACCTCCGACATCTTCACAGCAAGCCTCTTTTTAGATCCGTCCTTCATAAGTGCACATCCTCGTAATCAACCCACTCACATCTACTGCTCTTAACTCGACCAAGAAGTTCAACATGTTTTTCCGGATTCTAGACATGTGGGAAACAGCATCCTCATTGGTAAGCTACTTTATGATTTTGATTGTCGATCTCAAAAATATTTCGACAAAGAATGATGCATCATTACCAGTTTTCTTTCAATGAGGACAATCACCTTGTTTCATGACCGAGAGTCTTCAGTGTCGATCCTCACATGGGGAGGATCACTCATCTTTCATGGCCTCTTAATTCTGGGGACGTTCACATTTCTGACTCAGGTCACACCAACCCCAGCGTCGGAACGTTTGCCATGGAAGGTCTCCTTGGTGCCTCCTGGGCCTTCTCCTGAGCTATCCGAGCACGCGCAGACGGTCAAACATTCACAACAACCCACCACCCGTTCGACCGTTTCACGTCCTCAGCCGAAGCGACATCTCGTCCAACAACGTCGCATCCAACAGCGGCAGCCGTCTGTCTATCAGACGGCTGCCGTCACTCGGCCCGCGCCTCAACCAGTAAATAATCATGTCCCCACACAAGCCATGCTCAGCCACTCAGTTCCATCTCCGCGATCGTTGCCAAAACGAGTTACACACATTCAAGCGACACTGACACGCCAGGCAATTTCAACAACACGGGTTATGGCCGAGACAACCCCACTCCTCAAGAAACAACATCTCAACCGAAAAGCAGAAATACGGACGGTCAAATTTGCTCAACCTCAAGTCATCTCAGCTACGGCTGTAACTCATTCTGCTCCAAGCAGCAGAAAAACAGAACCTACGTCAGGAAAAATCCAGCAACGTTCCGAATCATCGATGCCCCGATCTCACAGACCACAACAAGACACATCCGTCGTTAAACAACGAGTCTCGCCAGTTGCGAAGCAACCAGCAATCTTCGCAGGAGCACCTAAACGTCAAATAACGCAGAAGCTTCACCATCGCACGAAACTCGCATCGATCTCTCGTGAAGCCATGCAATCTCGGCAGAAACGGCACTCTGACAACAGCCAAATATCGAAAGGGTTATCAAAGGAGGTTCTCACGTTCCTCAAACTCCTTCGTGAGAAAATAGAGAAATCCCGAGAATATCCACGCAGAGCTAAACGGCTAGGCTATCAGGGGACAACGACCATCTCATTTGCTCTCTCGCATGCTGGAAAATTAACGTTACTTAAAATCGCTGAGCCCTCAGGGCATACTATTCTCGACGAAGCAGCCCTGAAAGCGGTTCAGAGTATTTCTACTCTCAAGCCGCCCATGTCGATTGGAGGCACACCGATTGAAATTCCAGTGGCATTCGAACTAACACGGTGACCCATAGTCGAACCATTTTGTGTATACGAAACCAAGCAGATGTTTCAGGAAAACCAACATGAATAGCTCGGCTGAATAGGTATGGAACAAGAGAAACTCAATTTTCGTTCACTGATTTTTATTTATTGTGATGAAAGGACTATTTCAATGCTCACTCGAATTCTTTTTATTGGATTAATCGGATGCTTCGGATTCAATACAGCCTTCGCTGCTGAATCTTCGTTTAAAGCCAAAACCACGGATGCCAGCGGAGTTGAAATCACGCTCTCGAAGGCCCGCCTATACTGGGAAGATAAAATCGACGACACGACGTTTGTGCCACACGAAATCACGTATGTTCCCGTCAAACGCGGAGCAGCCACGATGAATGTCAAATTTGAGGATATCAAACAAATACAAATCAAACCTGACCATCCTAGTAAAGGACAAGCCGCATTGAATATCTCGTTACAAAACGGGAAAAGCGGGGAATTCCCATTGGCTCAAGAAGTGAGTCTCGTTGGGGAATCTGATTTTGGTGAAATCAAGGTACCGGTTCAAGAGCTTCGAACGATCGTGCTCACCAGGGGCGAACAGCAAGCAAGCAAGCAATCTCAGACAAAAACGCCTTAGTCAGGACCACTATCATGAAATCATTAGAAGCCCTCATCGACTACGGAATCATTGGATTGCTAGTGGTGCTTAGTATTTGGGCATTTGCTGTGGCCACAGAACGATGGATTTTTTATCGACGTCTCAACATTGCTCAGTTTCCTAGTCGGCAACGACTGGAAATTTCATTGACCAAACGGTTAGTGATCATTGGAACCGTCGCGGCCAACGCCCCCTATATCGGCTTACTCGGCACCGTGTTAGGCATCATGCTCACATTTCAAAACATGGGAACTGCGAAGACCATTTCAGTGAGCACGATTATGGTGGGCTTAAGCTTGGCGTTGAAAGCCACCGCGGTTGGATTACTTGTCGCCATTCCGTGTGTGGTCATGAACAATGCCTTACGACGTCGAGTGACAGAATTACTCACAGAACATCAGGCCATCCATGGATCATGAACTCAATCAAATTAACGTGATCCCCCTCGTCGATGTGATGTTGGTGCTATTGGTCATCGTCTTAACCACAGCAACATTTATCACAACTGGCCAGATTCCAGTCGATTTGGCCAAGGCCAGCGAAGCAACAGCTCAACCGGATGAACCCATTCGCATCACCTTAACGGCTAAAGGCACGCTGTTTCTCAATGACCAACAACTCTCCCGCACTAACTTGATCACTCAGCTTAAAGAGTTCTCCCGAAAGTCACTCGTTGTCGTGCGCGCTGATCGTGTCATTCAACTTGAACAATTTGTCGATGTCGTCGATGAGGTGAAAGGAGAAGGATTTCAGCAAATCAGCTTGGCTGTCGAACGGCAATGATAGTCTGCATGGCCCAATAGTGCTCTCGTCACTCACACAACGACAAGGCGGAAGGTTTGTCTTATTAAGATTCACATGAAGAATTATGTGATCATTTATCGCCCAGGGACACGATGGAAGAAAAATCGGTCCCTTAATGAACAACCGTTGCTTCACCATGCAGAATATGTGGACAGCCTCCTCAACAACGGGTACCTGGTCGCCGGAGGAGGATCATTCACGGACAATGCTAGAGGCATGGCGATTGTCTGTTCAAAAAGCTTAGAGAAAGCGCAGATAAGACTTCATAACGATCCAGCCATGGACCAATCTTTTGCAGACAGTCGAGAAGACATTACTGGAAGGGTAACTGGTCTATCATCTTCAACCAAAGCAAGAGAATGCAGTCATGCCCTTTCGAAAACAGATACCAGAAGAATGGCATCCTTACGGCCGCTCGTTTATCCTACTCAATCCCTATACCGGAGACGTGCCTCAAACTATCGATGCTCGACAACATGAGTTCGTCATCCGGCTCATCGAAAAAGTCTACCCATTACATGCCTCGAAGGTCGGTGGCATCCCGTATACGCTCCTCGCACTGAGCACATCTGTGGCTCTGATCGTGCTGGGAACGTTCGAGACCTTGAGTTATATTTATAGAACATTTCCTCACAGAAAAAACACTCGCCTTGATCTGGCAATTGAACATGTACACCCTCCGGGTGTCACTGATAGCCTTATGACGATTCACGGAGATCTTAAGATTAACAACTTGAGGCCAACGTGCATGCTTGGCTTCTCATCCTTCAAATTCAATTTCTCACTGCTCACACACAAGGAGGTAGATTGTGCAAAAAACACATTATTGGATTCTGGTTTTCACCATGTTCCTCTTGCCATTCCATGCATCGGCCCTCGCTCAAACGGGACACGAGAAAGAGGGACACCATGCAACCAAACCTCAATACAAGGAAAAAGTTCATGGGAAAAGGAAGCACGAAGCGTCCTGTTGGATGTCCTCACTGAACAAAGAACAACAGGGCACTGCCGAAAAGATGCGTCTCGAATTTAACAAAACCAAAGCTCTTTTGGTGGCGCAGGTAACCGTCAAGAAAGTGGAATTGGCCACGTTAGTGACCCAAGAGACTATCGATCAGAATGCGATCAACAAAAAAATCGATGAAATTTTGGAATTAAAGAAAGAAAAACTGCAAAAGAAATACACGTTTAAGGTGAACATGCGGAAGATGTTGACACCAGAACAACGCGTATTATTTGACAACCAATTGTTTAAAAAGGCGCTGCACGGGAAGGGGCATGGTCACCAAAAGAAGCATTGAGATTGTTGATAGGAGATTAAGGGGATTTCAGGACATACCAGAGGATGACGAAGACGGCGTAGCCTAATGTTCCCCACGACATGACATCCCACCACGCATCTCCGAGTAGCGCAAAAAGCAAGCCCATCGTACTGAGCAGCAGCAACGCAACAGGCATGAACCAGATTTGACGGCGGCTCAACGTGGGAATCATAGGATTGATTCTCGTGATGAAGCTGACAAGCCGAATACGTCCTCTTGTTCCATCGCTGATGAGACCCGGTCTTCAATTGAAGCAGCGCTTTTCTTCTTCCATAGATACAGACCACTGCCAAGGACGATGATGGTGATGATATCGAGGAACGCCCAAATAATTTTAAGCGGCAAGCCACCGTAATCACCGAAATGCAACGGTTGAGACAGCAACAGGGCTGTGACATACCAGGGCAGGTCACGCGAATCGGCCACCTGCCCCGTTTGCGCATCAATCAGCACCGGCTTGAGAAGCTTTGAGGTCAATGGCGTTTCCCCACGCATGAAAGCCGTATAGTGATGAGATCCAGCAAACGGATTGCCAGGAAACGCCAAAAAGAACAGTTCCCAATCCGGGTCAACTGATTGAGCCGCTTGGATGGCTTGAGCAACAGATCCTTGTACCGGATCCGATGACAGACCTTGATTCGCCGCAATCATCTCTGCCAGTTCTGTTGCCTGCCATTGCTGAAATATTGGATTCGCTAGAGTATTGATTGACCCCGTTACACCAACCACCAAGGCCCACATGACCGTCACAATTCCAAGTAAATTATGCAGATCTAACCATCGTGTGCGTGGTGACCGTTCCCAACGGATGGAGCCAAATGGCAGCTTTCGCATAAACGGCGCATAAAGCACCACACCCGAGATGATGGCGGCGAGAAACACGAGCCCCATCGCTCCTAAAAACAACGACCCTGGCAATCCTGCGAACATATCGACATGCAGACGCCACAAGATCGGCATGACACCTTGGTTGACAGGATAGTCATGCAAAAATGCTCCAGTGCGCGCATCGAACATGGATAAGGTCGAGACCTCTTCTGCCGCTGCCGTCTCACCAAAACGCACCCACCAGACAGGATCGTCCTCATCGTTCACGAGAAGCTGCACGACTTCATTCGGTCGCCGTGCCTTGGCCGTTTCCACGATCGCGTCAAGATCGGCTCGGGCAGTGACTCCTGGCAACTCTGGTGGCTCAATAGCATTCCCGATCAGGTGATCGATTTCGTGATAAAAAATTAGAGGCAATCCTGTCACACACAGCAACAACAAAAAAATCGTACACACCAGGCTCGTCCACTTGTGAACAAGATACCAACCCTTGATTGCACGTGGAGTCATATGTTGTACGTTTCTTGTGGCCATCGTTCCCGACTACCACCGAGTGGTGAGACTTCCAACAACACTCCGGCGTTGGCCATAGTTACAAAAGTTCGTGGCGCCTCGGGAAAAACAGGAGAACTGTTCATGATCAAGAATATTCGTCACATTCACGGCAAAGCGAAAACGATCCCAAGTATAGGCCACGACGGCGTCGCCCACGACAAAACTGGGAACCCTAAACGTGTTAGCCGCATCAGAATAGGTATAGCCTGTATACCGTGCACCACCGCCGACCATGAACCCCTTAGCCGGGCCTTCAGGTACGGTATAGTTAATCCAAACAGATCCAAATTGCGCGGGAGTCTGAGTGAGACGCTTGCCTTTTTCGGTAGGAATGACCGTCTTCTGGATTTCATTCTCCAGAACGGTAAAATTCGCAATCACATCCACACCCAAATCAAAGCTGAGGATTGCTTCGAGTTCTACACCGCGGGACCGAGCCTCCCCCCTCTGCGCCGACAGAAACGACGCAGGGTCCGTTTGAATAAAATTTTCCCTGGTAAGATCAAATATCGCAATGGCCAAGAGACTGCGAGAACCCGGAGGTTGATATTTGATCCCCGCCTCATACTGACGGCCCTTTTCAGGCTTAAATTCATCGCCTGAAGGATTAACACCAATCGAAGGGAGAAAGAAGGTGGAATAACTGACATATGGGGCGAGGCCGATGTCAAACAGATAGCTCAAAGCCAACCGTGTGGTGGCCTTTTGATCTTTTTGCTTCTGCCGGTTTCGAGTCAAAATATTCTTGGTATCATCCTTTGCCCAATCATAACGCCCCCCCACCGTGACAATTATTTTTTCAAAGATTTTGATTTGATCCTGCAGATATGTACCCAACTGCCATTGAGTCGTCTCTTCATCCAGAAAAACTGGAGGTGGAGCGGTAATCGAACCCCCAAAATCATCGCGATTGAAAATATCGATGTCAGAAGCTGCCCCAAATGTCTGAGTTAAATCGACCGTTATTCGTTGGAAGTCTAAACCCGCAAGTAAGGTATGCGTCAACGGACCCGTCGAAAAATACCCATGGACTTGATTGTCCACGGAAATGGCGTCCAAACTTCCCACAGAACCAAACGCCCCGCGAGAGACTGTCCTCTTGTCCGCTCCAAACGCGGAGCTAAAAATGCCAAACCCATCGAGCTTCATTGAATTGTATCGGAACTTTTGCAGCACCCTCCAATGTTCCGAAAATGCATGGTGCAATTCATACCCACTCGACCATTCCGTCCTGTTTTGCTTCTCGATATCTCGAATGGCCGTAAACCGAGAAGCGGGAATCCTACCGTTTGGGTTGAAACGAACGGTTCCCTCTGCAGGCAAGGCCTGAGATGATCCCAATTCGTCCTTTTGAAAGTCGGCAAAAAACGTGATACGAGTGTTTGGGGTGACATGATACGTGAGTGCAGGCGCCAGATAGACCCGATCGTTTGGAACGCGATCGACTTGCGTCCCGCTTTCTCGAACGAGACCTGTCAAACGAAACGTCACCGCGTCGCTATCGAACAGTCGTCCTCCAAAGTCCAGACGCCCCTCGTAACGTTGAAAATTTCCGGCCAAAAACTGTACCTCACGGAGAGATTTTCGCGTCGGGCGTTTCGAAATATAATTCAACAACCCCCCGGGACTCCCTTGCCCGTAGAGAAAGGAGCCAGGGCCACGCAATACATCAACCTGCTCAGCACCATACGGTTCCAAATTGACACTGATCGCAAAACCCGGGTTTCGCAGCTTCAAGCCATCTTTAAAAATTCCGTCTGTTGTGGAATCGAACCCGCGAAACCGAAGCCATGTAAACCGTGGCTCATACCCGAATGTGTCGGATTGGACACCTGCGGTATACCTCAACGCCTCTGCCATTGAGTCGATTTCTTGTTTCACGATCCGATTGCGAGTAATCACCGTAATCGATTGCGGTGTTTCAATGAGTGGCGTGTTCGTCTTGGTCGCCGACTGTGCATCCTCTGCCACAAACTGCGTTTCCCGATTCTCTCGCACAACCACTTCTGACAATTTGACCTTCCGGATAGTCCGTGACTGAACATCCCGTTCATTCATTGAACGAGTTTCTAGATTTTCTCTTTCACCACCAAGCGCTTCATCTGAGTTTTGCACGACACGTATCAAGCCAACTTGATTCGGTTGGCGCGAGAGACCGGTGCCATCTAACAAGCGATGTAAGGCGTCATCTGCAGAAAAACTTCCTGCCAAACCCTGCGTTTTCCGTCCCTCAATTAACACTGAATCGTACTCCAGTGGGATTCCGCTTTCTTTTGTAAACGTTGTTAACGCTGACGTCAGTGGGCCAGGAGCAATTCGAAACTTTTTTAATATATTATCGGTAACGGGGACAGTCCTTGAGGCATGCTGGGACCCAGGTATTGACCTCATAGGTTCACTCGCCAGGCTTACTCCAAATACCGTAAAATTTGAAACAACCACAACGATCAGATTCAATAAAACACGATACGCATAGTCAACCGTCTTCTTATCTCCCAACTGCAGCATAGTCATTTTTCTTGATACCTTCCGCTAAGAAATGAATAAATGAATGAGGTTTTTATTAAAAATAAATTTTGGTCAATACCTACGGGGGTAAGGGCTAACAGAAAGAACATGCTACAAAATACTGAGAGGATTTTAGACAATCACTTCAGTGTGAAAGAATGCTCAGATTCCTTATTGAGGATGTTGTATTCCAGGAAAAATTGAGATGATCTGGCTTGTAGAGAATACTGGACGTGGAAAAGATAGCGTGAAAATAAAAACGCCATTAAGGTAGGAGTGAGGAAACCAGGTGATCTGAAGGCGGCAAAGTCTTGCCCGGCGGGGATCAGGGAATCAAACCCTTTTCGAGAGCGAAACTCACAGCTATAGATTTGGAAATCATTCTAGGCACAAAATAATTCGCTCTATCTTGCTGTTCCATTCTTTGCACATATTTTTCAAGAAAATGAGCATTCCACCAAGCATCCAGCAATGGTATTTTTGGAATGATGTTCATGCATTTCAAATTCATAAAAAGACATAGTCACTTCATATCTCCTCCTTATTCTACCCGCCATCGATTTGTTCATAGGATGAGCAGACCCACAGAGTCTCGGAACACATTGCAACCAATGTCAGCCGAGGGCAAGAGTTCGTCCCTCTTGCTCTCCTCCTGGTCAGAGCGCTCCTCCTAGGAGCGCTCTGACACTTTTCCAAGGCAAACAAAAGATCTTTTCTTTTCAGGATGAGCAAAGACCTATCGTGATGTCGATATCCGAACTCAGCCCGTCAACCCCATCGACAGGACGCAGTTGGAAACCAACTATTGTCACTTGTGAAAATGGCATCACCAATCATGAAGACATCACAGTTCATCATTGAAGGAGAGACTCCTGTTGCAATTAGCCTCACGCTTTCACTGCTCTTCGTCGCGGTCATGCTGATTGGAATTTGGATATGTCCAGTCTTGTTGCCTTGAGAAACAGTCGCCTAAAATCCACCATGCTCATTCTCATTGGAAAAACGAAATCGCCATCTTCTGTTACTCAGCAGTCTACTGCCTGCCCCTTTTTCTCCATTTGAATTTAGCTCTTCGCCCTCATTTTTTATTTTCCGGTTTTTCCGCATGAGTTTCGGGAAATTGGACATTCTCTTTTACTATGCCTTTCCAGTATTTCTTATCTGATTCTGATAACTATTTTCATCTAACGCGTTGGACCGTCGGTAAGAGTTTCTGGTGATAAACGAGTGCGGCTTTCCTTTCCACATACATACACATCACGACTTCTCCATTCATATTGCATCATAAGGAGCGACGAATGATCCAACGATACGCTGCATTGCTAGTACCCCTGTTACTCATTTCGCTGATGAATATCTCTGGGGCTTTTTCAGCTGACGAAAAAACTATTTCATCACCGACAAAACCAACATTCAAACTCCAACAGGTGACGATCAGTGCCACGAAAACTGCACGAGACCCCATCGCGACGCCTGGGGAAGTGAGTGTGATCGAACAAGAATACTTCCAACAACGGCAAGCTCAGAGCTTAGATGACGTGCTTCGCTATGAACCTGGCATTTCTAGCGGTGACGGACCTCGGCAAATGGGTGAAAATCCAAACATTCGAGGACTTTCCGGAGCTCGGGTTCTTACCTTAATTGACGGACAACGACTGAATTTTCAGTCTGGCCATAAAGGCCGCACCTTTATTGATGTGGATCTTTTAAAACGGGTAGAAATCATACGCGGGCCAGGCTCGGCACTGTACGGCAGCCAAGCCATTGGTGGGGTCGTGGCGATGGAGACGAAAGATCCATCAGACTATCTCGGACCAAATGGACAATTTGCAGTTTCTCAGAAATTTGGATATCAAGGGGCAAGTGACGAACTCCTAACAAGTACTGCGATAGCCGGTCGCCTTGGAGAGCATTTCGAAGTCATGGCCTACGGCCTACTTCGAGGCGCAGATGACATTCGCATTGGAGATGGGTTTGGCGACTTACCCAACTCTGGACAAGATAATTCAGCTGGGCTGGGGAAAATCGTGTGGAAACCCACAGCCCACGACGAAGCGGAATTTTCTGTTCACGTCACCCGTCAAGCGGCTGGAGTTCCGTTTAACTCGAATACGAACCCGACATCTGCCGCAAGCCTGTCTGATCGAAAAAATCGCCAGTTTAACTATCGACTTGGGTACACCCACAATAATCCCGATAACCCCTATCTTAACTTGAACGGGTTTGTCTATCACAATACACTCGATATCACAGAACGGCAGTTATCAAACAGCACGAGAGATGATATTAATTTTGATACCACTGGTTTTGACCTTCGCAATTCCATGAACTTCGGTGATCCTAAAACCCACCACCACATTCTTACCATAGGCACGGAATTTTATACGAATAATCAAGAAAGCCGTGGAAACCGATCAGTTGGCGCCCGACTGTTTTTCCCCAAAGCCGACTCCGATGTCTATGGACTCTATATTCAAGACGAAATCACGCTGTTTGATGATCGCATTGTGCTGATCCCAGGGCTGCGATGGGATCGGTGGGAAAAGACAACACCAGGTCAATCAAAAAGGACTGCAAATCGAGTCAACCCCAAGATCGGAACAGTCGTCAAAGCCACAGACTTTCTCTATCTGACGGCCAACTATGCTCATGGCTTCCGGCAGCCAGGCTTTGACGATCTCTTTGTATCTGGCACTCATTTTCCCGGATCAGTCTTTCTCCCAAACCCTGACCTGAAACCAGAAAAAAGCCGAAATATCGATGCCGGGGTTCGCGTTGTGCTGCCTCGGGTCTTATCCGACAATGATCAACTGGTCTGGAAAGGCGCGTATTTCCGCAACAAGGTGCGCGATTTCATTGATCAAGATGTCAACTTTAATTTCATGACATTTCAACTTGAGTTCATGCCAGTGAACGTCACCAGAGCACTTCTACAAGGATTTGAAAGCGAAGTCACATGGCTACCCACCGACAATATCACCGTCCGTGGAAACTTTACGTATACACGGGGGAAGGATCTGAAAGAAAAAGAGCCGCTAACCCAAATCCCTGCCATACGTGGTCTTCTGGGCATCGACTACTACCATCCCTCCTGGGGACTGACTGTCGGCGGACGCACCCAAATAACCGGCGATCAAAATCGAGTGCCCGATGGTGGAGGCACAGAAAAGACAGGTGGCTATGCTCTTTTCGATATGTATCTGGCGATGGAACCGCCACGATCATTTTTCGGAAATCTCGGGATTCCTTGGTTACATGGCCTTCGTCTCAATGCAGGCATTGACAACCTTACTGATCTCAAATATCGACGCCATTTATCGAATCTTCCAGAAGCCGGCATCAATCCAAAGGTTTCGCTGGCTTACACTGTCGCCCTCCCTTAACATCCGTGCGCGCATTCTCTACGGACCAATCAGGACAGCCTAACTCTCCTTCGATACGAGGCCAGCTTCCGCTGGCCTCGTCATCTCACTCGACTATTTTCCTCCTAATTTGTTATGCCCTGCATTCCTTTATCGGTCTTACCTATGAAGTGGTGTGGATCAAATACTTGACCGCCACACTTGGCATGACCGCCCCTGCATTTTCCGTTGTTCTTTCAACCTTCATGGCCGGGCTGGGCATTGGCAGCTTTGCCCTAGCCTATGTCATGAAACGCGGAACGTCGTTCTTTCTTCACAACATCAAATCTTCGCTCAATGGTTTCGCCCTAATACAAGCAGGGATAGGTATTCTGGGCATCGCGTTTCCTTTTTTTCTCCACTTTATCGACTCAGTCTATATCTCCATCGCTCCAGAAACTGATGGCATTCACCATACGCTGATTCGAAGCATCTTCACCGCCCTCCTGCTTCTTCCGATCACCTCGCTCTTGGGAACAGGATTTCCCCTGCTAGCTGGTTTATCGACCGCACTGGCCTCCAAACATTCTGAACAACGGCCAGGTCGCGTGTATTACGTCGGAGTGCTCGCCTCGGCAGCTGGTGCTCTAGCTTCTCTTCTCATAATCCCTACCTGGGGTCTGTTTGCAACCTCCTTGTTCTTGGGAACCATGAACCTTGTGATGGCGAGTGTGGCATATCTGATGGGAATCCGTTATGCACATGATGAATTCTTGCCACCAACTCACCCACGATCTCAGACCACCCAGAAAAGAACACCATCACGGAAACCCGAGAACTCTCGCGTCGCCACCGACTATCCTGTGCGCATGATATTGGCCATAGGCAGCGTGATTGGATTCCTTATCCTAGGTTTGGAAATTGTTGGCGCTCAATTTATCTGGCTCGTGATCAATGTCACTGCCTACTCGGAAGGCCTTCTGTTTGCGGTGGTATTATTAGCCATGGCATTAGGGTCGCTCGTCTATCTCTGCGCACGTCGTTATTGTTCTCCAGTCGTATTACTCACTTTTGGATTTTTGAGTGCCGTTGGATCCCAAATGACCCTGATCGCATTCGCTGGAAATATCGCCGCTTCGTTTGATCAATTGCTTCATCAGTCCAACTGGATGCAAGCATGGATAGGATCCTCATCTCTTCGTTTTTTTCTGGCTAGTGGGACACTGACGTTCAGTGTGCTGGGCGTCCCGGCCATTGGATATGGACTGTCATTCTGCTGTCTGTGCGAATTAACATTGCTCGCCAATCCCTCAGCATCCGTCCAATCCTTGTCAGCAAGCTCCGGACAATCTACCGCAGCCCCTGTCTCTCCTCTCGCTCGACTCTATGCCTGGCATAATGGTGGATCCGTTGTTGGAGTCCTCATCACGTCGTTCATCCTCATTCCATGGGTCGGACTAACAGTCAGCCTCATCATGTTGTCTGGGCTGGGCTTGGTGGTTCTCTGGATGATTTTCTCATCTATGCCATTCTCGTTGTCAGCCAAGACACAATCATCTGGACAATCACAAGCGCGCTCAATGGCAACGATGGGGATCTGGGTTGTTCTTCTTGGAAGTCTGCTATGGATAGGAATAAATGGCGATCTCACATTTCGCCAGCGAGCTGCCGGTGCATCTCAAGAAGTGCTTTTCCAACGAGAAGAGGCTTCAGGTGTGGTCGAAGTGTTTACGAATCGTGAAACAGGTGAGCGCACGCTGCTCACTAGCCGTCTCCGGCAAGAGGGGGGAAGTGGCGAGGAAGACATTCGTGTCCAACGTCTCCAAGGCTACCTTCCTTTGCTCCTACACCCATATCCAAGAAGAGTCTTAACCATTGGGTTGGGAACAGGAATCGCCGCCGCATCAAATCTACGATCTGAAGTTGAACAACTCACGATCGTGGAAATTTCAGACGGGATTATTGAAGCCGCTGCATTGTTCGATCAAGAAAATCACGGAATTCTCTCAAATCCGAAAACCCGCGTCGTGCAACAAGACGGACGAAACTTTATGAAACTTTCGCGCCAACGCTTTGATCTGATTGTTCAAGAACTCTTTTTCCCGTATCAAAGTGGCGTTGGCAGCTTATATACAGTTGAACATTATCAGCAATGCCGGGAACGCTTAGCGATCGGAGGCATGATTGGACAATGGATTACGATTAATCAACTCGGAATTGAGGATCTTCGTGTCCTTATCCATACATTTCAAACGGTGTTTCCTCATACATCTCTTTGGTTGCATGGCGGCTATTTACTCATCTTAGGCGGTCTCGAGCCACTTACTGTAGACTTCTGGAATTACTCACATCGATTTGAGGAAAGCGATGTCCTCGGTGGCATCGCCAGCTTAGGCACGGATTCCTATGACTTCTTAGGTCGCTTTATCACGCACGGGACTCCTCTTGAGGATTGGATATCTGACGCCCCTCTGAATACTGATGACAATCGTTTGATCGAATATTCAGCACCCTTGTCGTTCACCACACTCAATACTACAGCCCTGGCTGCCACAACCCTTGACGCCCTACGATCAATGCTTCGCCCGATTTCCGATGTCATTCAAGAACAATCTGTATCATCTGAAGAGCAGCAGGTTCGACTCTCTCATGTGTCTCAAGCCGCAAACCTACTCCTCCAAGGTATTGTTGCACGCACCCGAGGACACGATGAACATGCTGAAGCGTTTTATACGCAAGCCTGGCAACACAACCGCACCAACTATCAAATTCAAACGTTCCTGGAGCCTCTTTGGGCATCGAGAGGTCGAGCCTTCCTGCTGGACGGCAACCTCAAAGAAGCCGAGCGTTGGCTCAATAAATCGCTGTTGGTCAGCACGACCAACCCAAATGTGTTCTTTGACCTTGGGCTCTTGTATTCACAACAAGCGCATGATCGAGAAGCCTCAAATTGGTACA
This sequence comes from Nitrospirales bacterium, assembly GCA_029261255.1. Taxonomy (GTDB): domain Bacteria; phylum Nitrospirota; class Nitrospiria; order Nitrospirales; family UBA8639; genus Nitrospira_E. The sequence goes on along the minus strand of JAJDBQ010000195.1, from coordinate 46,045 downwards.
CGCAAGTGTTAGAAAAATTCCCCGATTGGCCTGAACGTGACAGGGTCGTTTTTAATCTCGGGCTGACCCAATACCGAATGGGAAACTACTCAAAGTCGGCCAGTCTATTTCAGCAGGTAATTCAAATAGATCCCCGATCTTCAGATGGCCACTTCAACCTAGCCAATAGTTTCGCGATGCTCGGTGACTATCGACAAGCCGCAACTCATTACCAAGTGGTTCTCCGTCTCGTACCTAACCACAAAGATGCGCAAAGTAACTTGGTAGAGGTCATCACATGGATGAATGCTACGGGTAATCCTAAAGCATCGTAACGTAGCTTCCGCCCTCCTTTATTAAGACTTTCCCCTGATTCGAACATGCATTTCTTGCCTTAGAACATGGAAGTGGGAGTTCATATAACCTTACAATTGATAATGATTGTCATAATCTTTTTCATATATGGAATTGCAAGGATACTCAGACACATCGCGAGCAATAACTTCAAATGAGACTTCTCGCTTCCAAGGATTACATGAGAAAGCATCTCGATATGAATGCAGACACAACCTTCTTTCTTGTTCATATTCTGCTGATCATCTTTATTCTCTTGGCCATATTTCCAAAGTTACCGTCTGCCTTGGCTGAATTACGAAGTCCTCTGATTACGATTATTGCACCCAAAGATGGAGAGACCGTCGCACCAACGTTTGATCTCATCTATCAATTGAAATCGGGGTTATCAGAAGATTCTGTTGATATCTTTCTTGATGGTCTCTATCAACGTCATATCAAACATGCCTTCAACGATGTGCCACCTGGGAAGCATGAAATTCGAGTGAAAGTGTCAACGTATGAACCAGAGCTGATCGTTGATTGGGATCACATTGAGATTGAAGTGAAATAGACAGCGCCCAGGAGATCACTCCCCATTTGATCAAGGTATTTACCACACCGAACTCTAACCTACGATGTATGGAATTTTAATGTATCCATCCGCACCATGTTTCGCCGCACCCTATTACTCATTTTTCACCACAAGGGGTTTCACCATGCACCACGTATTGAATCGTCAGTGCCAACATTTAGTTATTTCCCTCATAGGAATTTTTGGAACGTTGATTATTGCCTTAGGCATTGCCTCTGCAGATTCGGCCGCGAAGGATGTCCATGCAGTCAAAGCGTCGATGGCCCAACAGGCCAAAATTACAATAAAACAGGCGATACTAACGGCTTCAAAAGCACAACCTGGGACTGTGCTCAAAGCTGAACTCGAGAAAGAACATGGTCCCCTCATGTGGGAAGTGGAAATTGTCAGTGCGGATGGGGCACTTCATGAAGTCCACGTGGATGGAGAGCGCGGTGAACTGATTGGTCTTCATGCCCAGAAAGACACAGAAGAACAAACAGGCAAGGCGATTCAGACTGGCGCATCAGATACTAAATCTGAGCAGATCGTAGATCCAGCACAAAAAAAGACACCTCAACAGAAAAACCAGTCACAAAAAAACCATAACCTCATCGACTGATGCCTAGAAAGAATCCCATCTCTCTCATCTAGTTTCATGATGAGAGAGATGGCCAACATGAGCCGTCGTTCAGAAAGAAAAAGAAAGCCCCTGATGATCAAAATGCTTCTTCAAAATTATCAAGCAGAATGGCCCCCTCCTCCACATGATCCTCGAGAACGATGTCGCGTTGGATGGATTAATGACTGGCATGTACGTATTTTTTCTCGACAAGATATTAAATATGGATATTTTGCAAGACACGGCTTTCTCCACTTACAGCTGTGGCATCCTATCTTACGGCTATCGATCCTCACTCCGTCCAATTTGACTGCTGATCATTACGAGATTTTTCCGATTCGCAAATGGAGGTTTCGGACCTGTTGTCTCAGTCATGTCAACGAAATCCTCCATGAGCACTGTCAAGCCCCTTCGATCGATCCACTGGCGTTAAGACTCATGGAACGATATTTCGTCTTGAGGGAATCCCAATCAGAGAATCGACAACTAGTCATTCAAGAAATTAACCCTAGCAACCATGAACAGGCCAAGGATGAAGACACGTTATAGATTCAACGACTGTCATGTCTTTAGTCTCATCCTGATATTGTTAGGAGGATTCTTGCTTCACGGAGTGTCTTGCAACTTCAAAAGGGCGAGGCTCTCTCACCTACCAAGATTCGACGCACCTCACAAATTCCCACAACACAGCTTCTCCTTGGCTACAGCTCATTGATGAGAAAAAGTATTCCAAAAGCTGGGAGACAAGCGCACCGTGGTTAAGGGCATGCACTCCCCAAGACCAATGGATTGCAGGCTTACAAGCCATACGAAACCAGCTTGGTTCCGTGAAAGAGCGGACACTTCAATCCACCAACGAAACCGCCACCCTACAAGGAATGCCGGATGGCGAATATGTCACATTTACGTATAGCAGTCGTTTCGAGCAAAAACATTTAGCTATCGAAACGTTAACCCTGACTAAAGAGAAACCGGGAATATGACACGTTGAGGGATATGACATTCCGTAAAGACTCTGTGATCCAACAAGCCGAATCCTTAGTTCATTGTGCCTAAAACGATGCAGTCAGATTCCAAATACTGAACATCTTCTTCTGGATTTTCAACATTCCCAAACCATAGAAGTCCTTGTATAAACCTTCTTTAGGTTGTTTTCTATTGGTAATGCGTATCCAAACCACTGATCTGAATCACGTTCTATGAAACGAGCCTCTCATATTCTGACGTTCACTCTCTTAGGATTGTATATCCTTGTCAGCTCGTTGGCATTTCCCTTTGGACTCGCCCACGCCAAAATTACACCCGACACCCTGGACTCCTCTCATTCCTGCCCTTGGTTCTGGCAAGTCAAATCATCGGTTGGATTACCAACATGTCTCCCGTCCGTTACGCCCAATTGGATCTTCATTCATTTTTCTGCGCCTACTCAATCGTCCTGTGAGACATTTCACCAGCCAACCTTTCCCATTCGTGGTCCGCCCCTTCCTATCCTGTTGATTCATTGACATTCCAGGACACTCAACCCATTCATCGTTCTGCAATTGGCAGATTCGTCAGGGAATCTATTGGTGTCTCTCCTCGCATTGTCATGAATCAGGTCTCATGTCAACACTCGCTCGACATTGTGTCCTACACAATCAGATTCTCTTCGGAACGCTAGATCTTCGTAGATCTTGTGTCGAGGTCAGTTCGTTCACGTTCAAGAATCTGATCGCCAACTGAAAGGCTCTACCCGTGCATATAGAAAACGTCATGTATCAAGTTTCTAATCTCTTCCTGACTCCTGTGTTATTTCTTCTCGGAATACTCTTTGTGTATGCATTTTTTGCCTTAGGGACTTTTTCGGGGCAATGGTTTCAACGCAGAAAATATCTTCCTCAATACCAAGAGACCATTCGTGCATTACTGGATGGTGGCTCTGATTCGATCACTCTAAAAGGGTATCGTCTCTTCAATCAATTCCAACAACAACCATCCACCACAACTGATGCCTTAGACCTTCTCGCGTTAAAAGAACTGGAGGCTGCTCGCATCATCACCCGTATCGCCCCGATGCTAGGACTCGTCGGGACGATGATTCCTATGGGCCCCGCGCTTAAATCCTTAGCTGACGGCAACGTACAAGGAATCAGCGAAAGTCTAATCGTCGCATTCGCGGCAGTGATCTTTGGATTGGTCGCAGCATCGATTATGTTCTGCCTCGCGACCGTACAGAAACGGTGGCTCGCCTCCGAACTCACTGATATTCAGCACATTCAAAAAGCTCGAGGCCTCACATGAAACTCCTGGAAGAAGATGAATCCACTAATCCGATTCTCTCTGTCGGCAACATGGTTGATGTCTTCTTAGTCATCATTGCGGCCCTCTTAATTGCCATTGCGCAGAACCCGCTCAATCCATTTTTTAGCGAGGATATGACCATCATCAAGGATCCAGGTAAAGACACCATGGAAATCATTACCAAAAAAGGCGAAAAGATCGAACATCACAAAACGACAGGAACCATTGGACAGGGCGAAGGCAGTCGTGCCGGAACCGCGTATCGACTAAAAGATGGTTCGCTCATTTATGTCCCAGATGACGAAAGCGAATGAGACACTCATGAAACGTGAGAAGTAACGACCTCTGTGGTAAACGCGGATGTCTCCACTTTTACGTTTCACTTTTTTCCAACAAACGGGACTCGTCATCATATTTTCTAGAATCATGCGGAGGATATAGATCATGAAACATTTTAAGACAACGCCATGTACAACTTCAGTGGCAAGACGTACATTTTGGCTCGGGCTGTTCTTTAGTCTTTTACTCTTACACCTCGTTTTTGACACCAACAACACTGTTCGTGGAGCACAGCTCTATCCATCCAGTGACACAAAACATTCACTGTTGATATTGGCGACCAATCACGTCTCGGAAGCCAAGCTGATGGAACTACAGCAACTGGCTCAAGACACTTCTATCCGCATTGACTACAAACTCCTCGAAAGTTTGAAAGATGGAGACGCCTTGTCTAGTGTTATCGCACCATATCAATTTGTAATCTTTGATTCCGTGAGCGGCCACGAAGCCGAGCTCTCCTATGCCAAATTTTCAAACATCGTGAAAACCCATCAAGATAAAAGCTTTCTTCCTATCAAACTCATGAAACCCACAGCGCTTCGGCAAGGGGTCTCTGACGAACAGGGCACACGTCTGTATGAGTATTACGATAATGGCGGAACAAAAAACTTCCGTCGGATGCTAGCCTATCTCGAAGCAAACTTCTTTGAACAGAGTCGGCAACGCGCAGTTGATCCACCCATTATTTTCCCAAAAGTAGGCATTTACCACCCAAAATATGAGCAGACGGTGTTCGCCTCATTGGATGAATACTTGACGTGGATCGGAGCGGATGCCCGCAAGACGAATGCGACCGTCGGCATCGCCATGACGAAAGAAGCCATTGCCTCAAATCAAACACATCTTGTCGATGAATTTATTCAGCATATAGAACAACGTGGAGGACGAGCTATTCCTTTCTATTTCGTGGCCAGCCCAAGAGGGGCCCCCGACTATACGCCACTCCTACAACTGGACGGAGAAACCGTGGCTGATGTCATCATCAATACGCGCATCCTCCATTGGGCCAGTGCCAGAAAAACAGAATTTGAAAAGCTTGGGGTGCCAATTATTCAGGCACTCCCCTATTCCAACGGCGATCAAACGAAATGGGAAGAGGATACTGCCGGCATTCCGGCCATGGCGATTCCCTTCTTTTTGACCTATGCAGAAATCGCGGGGGCAATCGATCCCATGGTCGTCGCAGCGGTTGCTCAAAAAACAAAACAGGCCGTTTCGATCGATTATCAATTGAAGGCGCTCATGAACAAGGTGTTTCGTCTCGCCAAATTGAAACATACGCCCAATCCAGACAAACAAGTGGCTATCATGTTTTACAACTATCCTCCGGGAGAAAAAAATGCCAGTGCCTCCTTCCTGAATATTCCTGAGAGTCTAGAAAACATCTCAGCAGCCCTCATCAAAGCCGGCTACCAGATAAACCAGGCAACGGAAGACACGTTTGTCGAATCCATCCCGTTAATGCTTCGCCCCTTCTACCGCAATGAACCCTATACCCAAATGCTTGAGCACAACCTTGGAGGACTTCTTCCACTCTCAACCTATACCGCCTGGTACGACACGCTCCCTCAAACGATTCGGACAGAAATTGAATCACGCTGGGGGAAACCACAAGACAGTTTTACGGTCTATGAAATTGATGGTCAGAAGCAGTTTATTATTCCCCGCCTCCAACTGGGGAACTTGTTAATCCTCCCTCAGCCGCCACGAGGCAACAACAAGGATCGCGAACAAGAGATTTATCACAGTCAAAACACTCCTGTGAGTCACAATTACTTAGCCACCTATTTGTACACTCATCAACAATTCCGTGCCGATGCTATCGTGCACTTGGGGACACACGGCACACAAGAATGGCTTCCAGGCAAAGAACGCGGACTCTCAGCGTATGATGACGGCTACTTACCAATCAGCGACATTCCGATTATCTATCCTTTCATCGTGGATAATGTTGGTGAAGCCATGCAGACCAAACGCCGGGGACGTGCCATGGTCATCAGCCATCTGACTCCACCCTTCAGAAAAGCGGGGCTCTATCGTGAATTAGCTGAGATCGATGAACTCATGAACCAACATGACGAGATAGAACAAGGCAGTGTCAAAGCTCACACGAAAGAACAGATTATTGACCTCACGATTCAGAAGAACATCCACAAAGACCTTGGATGGAACGAAGATGATATTTCGAATAAATTTGTCGAGTTTTTACCTGAGTTACATGACCATCTCCATGCCATGGCTCAGCAAAATCAGCCCCTGGGCCTTCATTCGTTTGGGCAGTCATTTGCACCACATCACCTCACATCCACCATGCTACAAATGCTGGGATCTCGCTTTGTGGAACTCGCACAAAACCATGGTGCAGACTTGCTTCAAACACCATCAGAGCTTACATCAACCACTTCACCCAATACCCGACTAACAACAGAGCAAGACGATCCATTGATGAGGACCATTGAGTATCGACTCGTAGACACCTTTATTGTGAGGCAACAAGCCATCCCTCAGAAAGCACATTCAGAACTTCGGACGCTGCTTATCGATGGTCGCACGCACTTTGCCAATTTGAAAAATCAGCAGGAAATTCAGGCGATCATTGGCGCGCTTGAAGGTAAATATATTTCAACCTCAGCCGGTGGTGGCCCCATTAATAATCCTGACTCGCTTCCAACGGGACGCAACTTGTACGGATTCGATCCATCAAAGATTCCGACCAAAGCCGCGTACGAGGCTGGCAAAGAACTTATGGAGAACATGCTCGCGACCTTCTATGCCAAACATGGACGATATCCAGAAAAGGTTACATTTAATCTCTGGTCAATCGAAACGATGCGACATTTCGGAGTGTTAGAAGCCCAGATCCTCCATGCCATGGGTGTCAAACCGGTTTGGAATGAACAAGGCAAAGTCACCGACACTGAAATTATTCCCTACAGCGAACTACAGCGCCCACGAGTTGATGTTATTGCTTCACCAACTGGTCTCTATCGCGATGCCTTTCCAAACGTGATGATGCTCATCTCGAAGGCTGTTCAAAAAATCGTCGAACTCAAAGGCAAAGATAATTTCATCGCACAACATGCGCAATCCATCGAACAAGACCTTTTGAATGAAGGGCTGGCGCAGGATGAAGCCAGCGCACTCTCGACGATCCGTTTTTTTTCGAATGAGAACGGTGAGTATGGCACCGGACTTGAGGTGGCAAGTCTCGCCTCAGACACCTGGGAAACAGACGACAAACTCGCCAAGATGTATTTAGATCGTATGGGGTATTTTTACGGATCCGACGAGAAAACATGGGGCAAAAAACTTTCGAACATTGACCTCTATGCAATGAACTTATCGGGGACAGATGCCGTCTTGTTTTCTCGGTCCTCTAACCTCTATGGCATGATGACCAGCGACGATCCGTTTCAATATTTCGGAGGAATTTCTCTTGCCGTCCGAAACCTTGATGGTGAAAGCCCTGAGATGTTCATCTCCGATTTACGCGATAAGGATAACCTTAACGTCGCGCCACTGAGTGAATTTATCGCAACCGAACTTCGTGCTCGTTATTTTCATCCAAAATGGATAGAGGAAATGCAAGAAGAGGGGTATTCCGGCACATTGGCCGTCCTTGATACCGTTAACAATTTTTGGGGTTGGCAAGTGGTCGACCCTGACAGCATCCGCGATGATCAATGGCAAGGCTTTCACGATGTCTATGTGAAGGACATCTATGATTTACAAATGAAGGAATGGTTTGAAACCCATAATCCCGAAGCGCTCGCACAAATGACTGAACGGATGCTTGAAGCCATTCGTAAAGGCTATTGGGAAGCCTCAGATCTTGTGAAGGAAGAACTCGCCCAAACCTACCTCGAACTCGCCAAAGCCCATGATGTCTATACGGCGAATGAACAATTCAAGGAATATCTGGAAAATCTGTCTCAAGGCTATGGGCTGGGCGCACTGCCTGCCGTGGCACAGCCATCATCCAGTCAAGTGCCGGCATCGCCGACAGAAGTGGCTCAGCCCACGCAAACAGTTGAAGGGCAAATGTTAGAAAAAGTCCAACCCATGGAGAGCACAGAAAACGATGATCCCTGGTACTTGGCATTACTCATTATTGTGTTCTTTGGTGCGGGGGTCATGTATCAACTTACTATACGCTCAGAATCTCAGCAGTTTTCAGCCATCACCAAAACGTGGTCGTCTCCGGAAAGACTGAGTGCAACGTAGAAAGACTTCTACCTGTGACTCTCTTTGTGAAAGAAAGGCGCGGGTAGCATTCTCATGATTTCCATTACTCCTTATAGACAGAACTAACCTTTTCTAGAGGAACTTTTCTTATGATTTCAAAACACGATAAGCAAGGTAGCCACATACGAGTGAGTTCGCTCCTGATACAACTTGCAATCTTCATCTTATTTCTTTCAATACCAACCCTCTTGGTATTCGGCGCTGAGACAGATGGCACCAGTTACAACCAACTTGATCAAGCGAACGCAGAGCATGCTCATCAACAAGAGTTTTATGAACTCATCCTCTCGGGCCAACATCATCAAGCTTTTGAACTGGCCTTTGAACTCGGGGATGAACTCTTCGAAACAACGTTCAATACCCTTGATGGCGTAGGAGCGAATGTCGGAGAGCATCAACGATTTACTCGGATACCGCGGGCAGATCTCTCAAACTACGGAGAATGGGCTGACCACGTACCAAAACGGGAAACCGGCCCAAATGCTCAATCTTGCAATGCCTGCCACAATCTACCCTTTGATGACGGAGCAGGACAGATCAATTCAAATGTGCATCGAGACCCACTTCATAGCGGTACTATGGCCACTATGATTCAACGGAATACTCCTCACCTATTTGGTGCTGGAGCCATTCAACGTCTAGCTGAAGAAATGACTGAACGACTTCACGCCATTCGTGACCGCACGATCCAACAAGCTTGTCGCACACAAAAAACACAAATACGAACCCTGAAGGCAAAGGGAGTTGAATTTGGTTCTCTTACCATACGACCGACGCACGCAATCCCATGCCGATACGAAGTTCACACAGAACAGATCAAGGGCGTCGATGAAGATCTCGTCCTTAAACCCTTCCAGTGGAAGGGCCATAATACGACACTACGAGATTTCAATCGCGGAGCATCACACAACGAACTTGGCATGCAAGCCGTCGAATTGGTCGGAAGAGATGAAGATGGAGATTTTGACGGAATCACCAATGAAATGACGATCGGAGATCAGACGGCTCTTGCCATCTATCTTGCGGCTCAACCTCGTCCAACCACAAAAATCGAGTTAGCACGATTGGGAATCCTTGAACCTCTGTCTGATTTTGATCGACAATCGATTCGACGCGGAAAGCGTATCTTTCATCAAGTTGGATGTACATCCTGTCACACGCCCTCGCTCAGGATTAAGGATCCTATATTTCGTGAACCCAGCGTCAATGCTCACTACAGAGATGAGATATTTCCCAGTGGACTTCATCCTATTGATGAGTTGGTTGATCCAACTCTTCCAGTCTCGTTTGATCTGACCCGGGATCAGCCAGACAATATCGTACAAGATAAAGCTGGACGTGAATTTCGACTCGGTTCGTTCCAACGAGATCATCGAGGGAGAGCAATCATCAGACTTTATAGCGATCTCAGACGCCATGACTTAGGTTCTGACGTCGCAGAACCTATTGATGAAATTGGTACTGGTCACTCCATATGGCTGACCAAAGAACTCTGGGGAGTCGGCTCGACCGGACCCTATCTCCATGATGGCAGAGCCTCCACCCTCACAGAAGCAATTCTTGCTCATGGAGGAGAAGGACAGAACTCTCGGCAAAGATTCCAAGAACTCCCTCTCTTGCGTCAACAGCACCTCTTAGATTTTTTAGAAAATCTGATCCTTTTTAAAATAGAAAAAGAGGAATGATTCTCGCTGCATGATTGCCTGATTTCACCATTTCATCACATTGGAGAGTACTAACATGTCGGTCCTGCCCTTGTGGCAGGACCTACGTATTTTCAGGCTAACAATCTTTCCTACCGTCTAAAGACAACAACACAAAATTTCCTAGAGTCTCTCCTTTCAGCATTTTTTTTCCTTCTTTTGCGCATGCACATACATTGACAATACCTCGCGACACTGGTATTGATAATGATAATAGAAATCAAAACCAAAAAGGAAATGAAATGCCGCCTTCACATTCATCGCAATCCATAGACGCTACTCACTCAGAGTCAACACCGTTAGTCGATACTGATTTGCGCTGTCATTGCGGGCGCTTAATCGCGAAACAAACCCCCAAGGGCATTGAAATACGATGTCCTCGATGTAAACGAACCTGGACATTTTCAAAAAAATCATTGTCTTCTTCTGAATGCGAATAGAGCTTAATTGATAAAGAGACAAAGGAATTTCTTCATGCCAAAAGCAACAAAATCAACCAGGACATCACGTTCAAATACCCAGGCATCATCTCGCGCAGGCGTCAAAGATATTTCGCTCAAATCGAATCAAGATCACCAAACCACAACGGGATCATGTGCAAAGTGTTCAGGTTTGTTCATTCATGAACATGTCGTTGGGATTTGTTTTTCCGGTTCTGTGATGCGATGTGTGAACTGTGGCGCAACCCAATACCTCCCTGTTGGTCCTTGGTAAAAATGATCGTTGATATTTTGATAGACGACCTTGCTTCTCGCTACAGATGCCGATGGCACCACAGGCACCATTCTCACAACGTCATAAGGAGCATACGCTATGAAGATAGGAATGAAGGCCCCAACTCTCCGTGTCCCGTGTTTATTCAATAATCAATTTAGCTTTCTTCCATTCTACAATTTACAGAAGTCTCAATTTGCTCTTTGTTGTCTATCAGACTTGAAAGAGACCGATGCGTGGTTTCTTGAGGCACAAGCTCAAGAATTCAAGCAATCTGGCTCAGCCTTAGTCATCTTGGTTTCCAACGATCACCCACTCGGACAAGACTGGGGTCGTCCGCCGCAAGATTTTGGCATTCCATTTTTTATCGACCCCATCAATCGCCTTAAAAAATCGCTTCATCTAGCAAGATCACTCCGACCCAATCGTTGTGAAACCCTCATTTTTGATCAAGACACACGATTGCAATTTCGACTTATTCATGATCTTTCTCTTAAAGGGATATCCTCTGTTTTAGACATCATTCAAAGTGAATTCGTACAGAATTCGGCAGAACAGCCTGCAAGATCGAACAGAAATTCTCATCGAACCCTTCTTCAGTCAGCGGACTCTCAAACAGCAATCACAATCACGGCATAGGATTGAACGATCGGAGAATCGGCATCGTGACAGACTTGTTCCTACGTAAGGCTCCAATGGGAGCCTATCCCTTTCTGACAACTTCAAGAATCTTGTACTTAATCGTCTGTAGCATCATTGGACTCTATGTGGGCTCGACCTCTTCCACTCCAGATTGGCTTCGCATCGAGCTAGGAGGCATTGCTGGATTAGTCCTTGGGTGCTCCGCTCTATGGCTAGAATCCCGACTAGCTGCATGCTCTCGATCAGCCATCTTTGGTGGGAGCTTGGGTCTCATGATCGGAATGATTGGAACATGTCTTGTCATTTTGGCTTGGCACATCGGCTTACCAGGAATCCCTTCACTCCATCCTTGGGTCATCGTTTCTAGCCTCATTTTTTTTCCATACCTTGGGTTAACCATGGGGCTGTATGTTTCTCAGACAGAGCCAAGTCTCTGCAGGGTAGATACCTCTGATGATTCTCCGCTTTCTCACAATAGTCTAGAAATGAAAACGAATTCCGTTGAAGCATTACTCGATTCCAGCTCCATTATTGATGGACGAATCCTCTATCTCTGCACCACCGGATTCTTAGAAGGTCCCCTCCTTATCCCTAAATGCGTCTTACGAGAAATTTGCCTCATTGCAGACTCTGATGATCTCGCAAAGCGCACAAAGGGAAAGCGTGGCCTTGCAATCGTTTCAGATCTTCAACAACTTTCCCAGCCAACCGTTATGGTTATCGATGATCAAGAAGCACCGGATTTGACTGTTGACCATCAGCTCATTGCGATAGCCAAAGAACGAAAAGCCAAGATCATCACAAACGACTGGAATTTAGCCAAAATAGCTAATGCTCAAGACGTAAAAACATTGAATGTCAACGAGTTAACCTATCACTTGCGTCCATTGGTTCTGCCAGGTGAATGCATTCGTGTCTATATTCAAAAAGAAGGTCAAGGCTTTGGACAGGGCATTGCTCATTTGGATGATGGCACCATCGTCGTCATTGACCACGGCGCGAATTTTGTCGGTGAGACAATTGATGTTGAGGTCGCTCGATTCATGCAAACACATACAGGAAGAATGGTATTTGCTTTCCCTCGACCTGCCGTCGATTCTTCCCCAGCGAAACGTTCATCGCACTCACAGGATGCCTCTGTCAGCATGACCTTAGAAACGGCTGGAAGAAATCAAGAATGAACGCGTTGAGCAGAACACGCGTTCAGGATTTTCGCTCACTTATGATGAGAGGAATTGTCTCAGCTAACCAAGGAGAAGACTTCTGATTCTCTCTAACAAAACGAGGATCTTAGCCTCGCTCTGCTCTGATCTCCTGTTTGTCACATCAAGCAGCATTTAAACTTCATCATGTATTCACAGAAAGGAAGCGAATATGTCATTCCCACATTGCCCCCATTGCCAAAGCTCAACTTTTGCTCCAACTGGAGCCTTTTGGTTGTGCAACGATTGCGGCATCGCCATCACATCCCAAGCTTTAGCTCCGTTAAGAATCGCTCCGAAACAATCAAAAAGAAGGGAAAAGAACCTACTCAGCAGTTAACAATTTAGACAGGAGTTCGTTAGAAGATGGATTTATTTTTTGTCATGCACTTGAAGTTGGGAATTGAGAAAGGCAGGAAGGTTTGTGAATTCCCAATTTCACGGGAACGCCCTAGCTTAAAGAAAAATGGCTTTCTGCTTTCCAAGCATTAGACTCTTTAGTAGTCTACAGATCAAGGGTGCCTAGCCAACAGCATCTCATTTCCACCTCGTTGCAACTCATAGGCAACTTTTTTAATACCGGCGGCAAACCCATTCGCTCGAAGCGCCTGGATAACCGGTTCAACATACGGAGAATATTCCCCGTTCAACGTCAACAGTGGAAACACCCTAATCTCGGAAGCAACACGCAGCATCTCATGAATTGCAGATTGATGAAATGCACAATCAAAATGATCCGAGTAGAGAAATAGAAAATGAGAACAAATCGCCAAATCATATGATTCATCCTTTATTCCATCTAGCTTAGGTAGCTCGCCAATTCTGTACCTGCCCTGCTGTTTCCCTGAATCGTAATCCTTCACAAATGTCCTTAGGGCTTTTTCTCGATTTTCCCGAAGATCGTCAGGTGACTTGTGGTACGCCCACACCCAACTTTCGGAAGTGGCCTTAACTTGCTGAATGACGTCATCAACAACTCGATAAAACTGCCGTTCAATCTCTTTTCCCGACAGCTCATATAGAGGATCCAGTGACGTCACAGGATGACCTCGCTTCAGCATTTCTGCATTAAAGCTCGCAGGGCCATCCCCAACTCCAAGAATGTTTTTTGATAAATCATCTCCGGCAAGATTGAACATCAGTTGATATTCATCAAAAGATCGCCCAAACGGAACAACTGACTCAAGTTTCATAGACATAAATAACTATGAATTGTTCTGAGAGACGGTTTAACTAGGATAGGGGAGATACTGAAAATGCGGGACGTCGACACACCCCTATTTCAGGAAATTAGGAAGAAGCCAATTCTTCTTCATCTAAGAATTTGTCGACAGAGGCACGAAGAACATCTTGAATTACCTTCCGAACTTCTTCAGAGGAAATTTTATCACCCTGCGCATTTGTTACGTAAAACACATCGACGACTTGATCTAAGCGAGTACCGATCCTGGCTATATGAATGGAGAGGTCGAGCTCCACCAAGGTTTTCGCTAACACATATAAGAGCCCAGGTTTGTCATCTGCAAAAACATCAATGATGGTATAGGAATCAGAGGCCTCATTATCAATGAAAACTTCTGTGGGGCGCCGTCCAGTGGGAAACTGTCGCCCAAAATTCATCCGGCGATGTCGTTCCAATACTTGATCAACCGAAGACTCTTCTTGCACAACGGCCTGAATTTCTTGAGCGACTTCTTGTAATCGATACCCCGACGGCTGCTCAGCACAGTCAGCATCATTAACAGAAAACACATCTAGCACTGTGCCATCACTCAAGGTCATAATCTGGGCATTCAAAACGTCAAGCCCTAATGCGGCAAAGACTCCAGTCACTTGCATGATGAGGCCGGGCCTAGCTTTCTCGCGAGTGATGAGCACATATTGCGAAATACTCAATTCCCCATTGAAACGCCCCTCAACATACGTTGGCCGAGAACGTAGATTTCTGATAGCAAGGAGATGCGCAGCCATTTGCTCGACGGGCGTGGAAACAATGTACGAATCGGGAAGTTGAGAGAGTTGTCCGTCAACCCACGAAGCCCAGTCAATCTCCGGGATTTCGCTTCCCTGGGTCGTGAGACATTCGAGCAGGGCTCTACGAGTCTCAGGCTGGAGGACAACTTCTACTTTTTCAGTCTTGGGCGCCTTCCCTCCCTCAACCATTGCTTCGTAAGTTCGGGCATAGAGTTCTCCTAATAATGATTCTTTCCATTTGGTCATCACATCTGGCCCGACTGCTGAAATATCCGCGACAGTCAGAATAAACATTTTCTGGAGAACGTCCACCGTTTTCATTTTCTCGGCAAAGGCCAGAATAATTTTGGGATCGCTTAAATCTCGACGAAAGGCAGTATGCGACATGACTAAATGATGGAACACGAGGTAGGCCAGCACCTCTCGGTCTTCCAGAGATAAATCCAGTCGATCCGCCATTTTATGCGCAATTTCCTGTCCAATTTTACTATGATCCCCAGGCCGCCCCTTTCCTAAATCGTGCAATAAGACCGCTAAATGCAGAATGTCCTTGTCTTGAATCTGTCGATACACCTCACCAACAATTCCTTGATCCTCTTGCAATCGTTCTGCCTCGTGCACCGCTAACAGGCTATGCTGATCCACCGTGTACTTATGATACTGATTGAACTGCATGAGCCCTCGCACTCGAGCAAAGGCCGGCACCAATTTTTCCAGCAGACTGGCTTGATGCATGGCTTCTAACGTTTGTGCAATTCGCCCTGGACGATTGAGAATCCCGAGAAAAAGCTCACTCACTTCTTGGGTATGAAATTGTTCATTCGGGGTCGTGGCTAAATATTGTGATAGCTCATTCAACACTTTAGAATCTACGGGCACAGCCTGGTCATGAGAAATATCAAACAATTTCAGCAGTAAAACAGGGCTTTCTAGGATGCCATGGAATTTTTCTGAGGGAATTGTGAGTTGATGATCTTCTATTCGAAAATTGCCTTCCAACAGCGCATTGGGCCACCATCGCCGCATTCGCTCAGCCCAAGATTGTTCCTCCGCGTGAGCAAGAAACCGAATACACCGATCGTGCAATCCCGTGGTATGCAGAAAATACTGCTGCATAAATTGTTCAACAGCCAACAGATTGGGACGATCTGATAAACCATCTATTTCTGCGAGACGAACTTGATCATCAAAGGTGAGAATATCCTGGGCTCTTTTTGCCTCAAAATGCAGAAAACCACGGAGCCGCAACAGAAATTCTTGCGCGTCTTGAAGCACTTGATAGTCCTGAAAATCCAGGATGCCTCGATTGGCAAGCTCTTGAATAGTTCCTGCCCCAAAACGCACGTGACCGACCCATTGAATCAAATGCACATCACGTAAGCCGCCCTTACTTTTCTTAATATTTGGTTCGAGTAAAAATATTGTTCCACCGAATTTTGCATATTCCCGCTGCCGTTCTTCAATCTTATCCAGCACAAATTGTTTGGCCTGTCGTTTGAGAATTTTCCTCTCAAACTTTTTCATGAATTCTTGGAAAACGGCAGCATTACCTCCAAGAAATCTGGACTCCATGAGAGAGGTACAGGCGGGAAGGTCCGATTCTCCAATCTCAAGACACTCCTCAATGGATCGAACACTATGTCCCACTTGAAAGCCCAAATCCCACAAATGATGAAAGACACCCTTGGAAATGATATCGGCGATCTTCGCTTGAGTGCCTTGGGTAAGCACCATCACGTCGATATCTGAATAGGGTGCTAATTCTCGTCGACCATATCCTCCCATCGCCACTAAGCAACATTGCTGAGAACTCGTTCGTATCTCAGCATTCCCCTCTTGGATAACTTCGCGAAACCGAGTAATCAACAGACCATCCATGAAATCAGAGAAGACCTGGACGACTTCCCCCCCAGTGGCCCCTTCCCTTAATCGTTGATGCATCGCCTCCCGTTGCTCCTGCAATCCCAGAGAAGCAACGGCAGAAGATTGTGTAGAGGAAATGTGATTACCTGCGCTCATCTGTTGTTCTGCCTCTTGTCCATTCGCACTCGCTCCGCAACACTTTACTTCTTGGGAGAATATTGATTCGTGATCGGCATTCGTCGATCTTTTCCTAATGCCCTCGCTGTTATCTTAATTCCGATCGGTGATTGACGGCGCTTGTACTCACTTCGATCAACAAGCCGGACCACCTTGTGTACAACCTGCATCGGATAGCCAGACTTTACAATAGTCTTTCTTGAATGGTTCTCTTCGACATAGGCTTCTAAGATTGCATCTAATTGGGAGTATGGCGGCAAGGAATCTTGGTCTGTCTGTTCTGCTTTAAGTTCAGCCGACGGGGCTCGTGACTGAATTCGCTCGGGAATACGGATGGGGTCAAAGTCTCTAGGGTGATTGTCACTCCTCCATCGAGCTAACTGATACACACGCATTTTGGGGATATCTTTGATCACGGCAAACCCACCGGCCATATCTCCATACAACGTGGCATATCCCACACTCATTTCGCTCTTATTCCCAGTTGTGAGGACGAGATAACCAAATTTATTCGATAGGGCCATGAGAAGTGTCCCACGAATCCTCGCTTGCAAATTCTCCTCGGTGACATCCACAGGACACCCTTTAAACAATGGTCGCAATTCTTTGAGGTAGCTTTTGAAAAGAGCGGTAATGGAAAGATTCATGAGCTCAATGCCCAAGTTCTTCGCTAAGGCGTTTGAATCTTTTTTGCTGGCGGAAGAAGTATAGGGAGATGGCATCATGACACCCACAACACTGGAGGCACCGAGCGCATCTCGAGCGATCAAAGCCGTCAGGGCTGAATCAATTCCACCACTGATCCCCACCACAACTTTAGAGAACCCATTTTTCCTCGTATAATCTCTGACGCCTAAAACCAAGGCCCGATACATGGCCTCTGTTTCAGTCATGAGGGGTGAAGATCTTGCCACTGGAGGGGATGCAATTTCTGAGTGCATCGATCTCCACGGAATGCGAATAAAAGAGATCCCTCGTCTCTTTTGAAGGGGGGTTACCGTTGAGATTTTATCAACTTGCCTATTGGGCATGCTGGGTAGAGGCAAATCGGTGAGCAAGAGGTCTTCCTCAAACGCCTTTGCGCGTGCAATGAGTTCTCCTCGAGGGTTGAAGATCAGACTATTGCCATCAAAGACTAATTCATCCTGCCCTCCAACCATATTGGTATAGCTCACGAACACCCCATGTTCTTTCGCTCGTGTGGCCAACATGCGTTGTCGAGTGCGTGTTTTCCCAACATGATACGGAGAGGCATTGAGATTTAATATCAGCTGGGCTTTCCCATGTTTCACTTGCGTATTGGCAGGTCCATCGGCGAACCAAATGTCCTCACAAATATTGATACCAATTCGAAATGATCCTAAACACACGATCGGATTGCCCGATCCTTCCTGAAAATACCGCTGCTCATCAAACACCCCATAATTGGGTAACTTGTGTTTGGCATAGCTCCCGACTAATCGGCCTTGCGCGAACACCCAGGCCACATTCACCGGCTTTTGCCGATCTGAAGGGTCACTCGATTTAAGGACAGGAGCGCCGTTCAATGGAAATTTCTGATGACGACCAACGCTGCCGACCACTGACATCAAACCAATCGATGCCTTAGCAATCTGCTTTTCCATACATTGAATATCACGAAGAAATTGAGGCATGAGGAGAAGATCTTCAGGAGGATATCCCGACACAGCTAACTCCGGGAATACCACGACATCGGCTTTGGCTTTCTTGGCTTCTCGAATACTTCGACAAATCGCGCGAGTATTCCCGTCAAGATCACCAACGACCGCATTCATCTGTACCATGGCTAATCGTAGTCGCATCATAAAAAAACGTCCTCTGTCCCGAAAGGAACTGAGGACGCCATTGTCCTACTCAAATATCTATGTGAGCTGACGACATCATTGTCGGCCATTTGAGTGATTATACTCGTGGCAGATCGTCTCTTCAAACTACCCCCTGCCGCGCTAACCTCCACATATACGGCATCCAGAATGGCTTACGTTATTGAGTTGCTTGCTGAAGTTCTTCCGCCAAAATGATGGCATCAGCAATTTCACGCATCGATTTCCTCAAATTCATACTTTGTCGTTGCATGAGACGAAAGGCCTCGGGTTCAGACAAACCTTTTGAAGCCATGAGAAAGCCTTTGGCACGCTCAACCTGTTTTCGAACTTCCATGGCTTCTTGCATTTCAAACGATTTTTCCAGCAGGCGAGTATGTTCAATAGCCACAGCTGATTGATTGGCAATGGCTTGCAAAGTCTTCATTTCCTCATCTGAAAAAACATGATGCGATGAGGTATAGACATTAATGACCCCAATCACATTATTCTTTATCAACATAGGAACGGATAACAACGAATGCAACCCCTCTTTCTTCGCCAAATCTCGATAAAAATACCCACCTTCTGCCGTAACGTCTGGCACATACACTGGCCGTTGCTCCTGCACCGCCCTCCCACTCATACTCTGCCCAACTTTTAATGGCGGCTTTCGCCGATACGCATCGCTTAAACTCTGAGTCGCCGTAATTCGAAGTTCTCCAGATTTTTCGTCAACGAGCATAATCGAACATATCTTGGAACTTGTTAATTGCGCAGTGACCGTCACAATCAATTGCAACACATCTTCAATCAATCGATCCGATGCCACCATTTCCGATACTTGTGACAGTGTTTCGAGGCGACGAGCTTTTCCCCGCATGTCATCATATAACCTGGCATTCGCAATGGCGCCTCCCACTTGATTCGCAATGGTCAGCAATAACGCGAGGGTTTGTTCGGTATACCTCTTTGATCGCTTATGTTGAACATTAATGACGCCAATAATTTCACCTTTACTCATGATGGGCACCGAGACAAACGCTTGATAGCGATCTTCTGGCAACCGATGAAAAAACTTGAACCGTGCGTCATCGCTCGCGTTTCGAGGAACGACCACAGGGACTTTTTCACGAGCAACCCATCCGGTTATACCTTCTCCCAATCCTATGGAGATCCGACCAATCAGACGAGGATGTGGGTTTTTTGAGGCTCGCAAAATCAGTTCGTCTTTATTTTCAGAAATCAAATACAGTAAACAGGCATCGGCTTTTGTCACCTCAACAACCACTTCGACTATTTGCTTCAACACAGTAGCCTGCTCCAACGTCCCACTAATGGATTCGCTGATCCGATGGAGAAGTTGAACTTCTCGAGTCCGTTCCCGAACTTGCTGTTTCAGCTCTTCCGTGGTTAATTGTTTTGCGCGTGCCATGTTATTTTTTCTTTGCCGGCCGAGATGGAGATTTCCCTACGACCTTCGCAAACTTGGCAGAAGATGCGTGTTGGTGCGAAAACCATTTCCGAATGGTTTCACGCACTAAAGGGACCAGCTGCACCTCTCCAATTCGCGTGGGCAAGACACAATGAATATCACCATTTATAACTTTTTTATCATGTTGCATCGCGTTCCAAAGATCGAGAAACTCCATTTTCGCAGGAAGGGCTGTCGGCAATCCGACTCTCTTAATGAGATCATCCTGACGTGCGACAACCTCTTTCGAACACATTCCGAGATAATGCGCCATCGAAGCTTCTTGAATCATGCCAAGTCCCACGGCTTCGCCATGTATCCATTTCCTATAATGACCGAAGGCTTCTAAGGCATGCCCAACGGTATGGCCATAGTTTAAAATTCGTCTCCTCCCAGATTCACGTTCATCACTCGCAACCACCTCAGCTTTAATCTCACAGCATCGCCTAAGGATATGTGGAATCACGTCACCAGACTGATTTTGTAGTCCATCGACATGTTGTTCCAGGAAGTCAAAAAAATCTTCGTCAGCGATCATCCCGTACTTAATGACCTCAGCGAGACCCGCCATCCATTGCCGAGACGGAAGGGTTTTGAGTACGAGGGGATCAACAACCACGACTTGTGGCTGATAAAACGCTCCAATCAGGTTCTTCCCTTGTTTATGATTGACTCCCGTTTTCCCACCGACACTTGAATCAACTTGAGCGACCAATGTCGTCGGCACCTGAACAAAAGGAATGCCTCGCAGAAAGGATGATGCCGCAAATCCTGCCACATCTCCGGTGACTCCACCACCTAAGGCCAAGACGACATCCTTGCGCTCAATGCGTTGCGTGACGAGAGCATCTAAAATTTTATCGAGCCACTTCATGGTCTTCGCCTGCTCTCCATCGGGAATCATGATGAAGAACGGTGAAAACCCAGCTTGAGTTAACGCTCGATGCACCTCGCGCCCATACAATTTTCTGACAATCGGGTTGGTCACAATCGCGACGCGACTAGAGCACCCTACCTCTTGAAGAACATCGCCTATGTTCTTCAAGATACCTGATTGGATGACAATCTCGTAGCTTCGATCAGCTAAAATCACCGGAACGCTATTTACGGCAGGAACGATCCTCATAAACAACAATCACATCAAGGGGTCATGAATAAAACAGGTAGGCAACAGAAGACGGACATGCACGAAATCTTAAAATGAGCGAACATACTCTTGATAGGCCTCAAAGTTTCGCTTCATCTCATCCAACGTGTCTCCTCCAAATTTTTCAATGAGGGCATTCGCCATTTCATAGGCAATGACCGCCTCACCAACCACACCAGCTGCTGGAACGGTACAAATATCGGATCGTTCAACCGTGGCCTTAAATGGCTCTTTGGTCTCAATGTCCACACTGTCTTTCGGTGTATATAAGGTCGCAATCGGCTTCATGGCCACACGCACGATAATAGATTGCCCATTCGTAATTCCGCCTTCTAACCCACCCGCATTGTTCGACTTGCGAATAAATTGTCCGGCCGCCTCATCGAAATAGATATCATCATGAACTTCTGAACCATATCGACGTGCCGACTCAAAGCCCATGCCGATTTCCACGCCCTTCATGGCTTGAATGCTCATGGCTGCCATGGCTAAACGGGCCGTTAACCGTCGATCCCATTGGGCATATGTTCCCAAACCAATGGGGGGATTCGTCACCACAACTTCAAAAATTCCTCCTAACGAATCGCCCTTATGCTTGGCCCCACGAATGTACTCAATCATCTTTTTCGCTGCTTCGGGATCATGACATCGCACATCCGATTGTTCCGCTTCTTGATACGCTGCTAAAGGATCACTCGGGCTGGGTGCTGCGATCTCGCCAATGTTCATCGTATAACTCACGACCTGCATATCAAATTGTGCCAATAGCGCTTTGGCAACCCCACCAATCGCCACACGAATGGCCGTTTCCCGCGCACTGGCCTTCTCCAACACATTCCGAATATCACGATGACCGTACTTGATAGCCCCAACTAAATCCGCATGACCTGGCCTTGGGCGAGTCACGACCCGCTCAGTTGAAGGTGGTCCTGGCTCGGACGCCATAATGTCTTTCCAATTTTCCCAATCTTTATTCCAAATCATGAGGCCAAGCGGATTGCCTAATGTCAGTCCTTTTCGGACACCACACATAAATTCGATTCGATCTTTTTCAATGCGCATACGACCGCCCCGTCCATACCCGCCTTGTCTGCGGATAAGGTCAGCGTTGATACCATCAGCTGTAACGGGTAACCCTGATGGCACCCCCTCCACTACCGCCATTAGCCCTCTCCCGTGGGATTCACCCGCATTTAAAAATCTCAACATACAAAACCCCTATCCCTGGTAAGTAGTAACCCCTAAATTTATTTAAATTTTGATGGCGTAGAACAAAAACGGAGTGAGAGATTATGAAGGTTTTTCTGGTCTTTCTCAACTGGAATTTTTAGGAAGATTCCCCAATAGTTGGAAATGAAAGGATCAAGGTCTTTGGCTGTGAACGACTCTTTCCCCTAGATGCGGAAGACGCATGCTCCAAATGAACTTCGGCCTCGCTAATGGTCTTAATAATCCATCCATCACGGATAGGTTGTGGGCCTGGCTCGACAAAAATTCGTTCTCCGGACAACGTCTGAATAACAGCCAAACGCCCATACTGCCCTTGAATGATCCCCAACAATTTCCAATGAGGATATTCATGAGTTGAGTTTGCAGAAATTTTTGGTGATCGAGTCTTCGATTTTTTTGAAGCAGATGGAATAGATCGTGGCTTCTTAATCGGATTGAAAGGATCACGCTGTTCTCTAATATCAACAAGTGCCGGCGCTTTCTGAACCGGATTAATCACGGGATTCTCAAGAAGTATTGAAATAGCCAAAACTTCGCCTGCAGACATCGGGACAACCAATAGACTACAGATGATGATTCCTAGAATTCGAGAGAAGAAAGCACTCATGGTATGTTTTGCAATGGAGCACTCAACAGAAATTTTTACTCTATTCTTAAATTTTCTTCGCATTGATCCTGCTCAACTAAACACAAGGACTTATGTTTTCAACAAATCGTCCATCTTTTGGATTTCTTTCGACACAAAACCCTTGATTGTCAAATCAGTCTTTACTATAGAATCACCGCTATGGTCTTGTTTTCTGGCAAGCATCATTGGATTGACCGTTTGCACCCATGACAATTTGAGTACATCATTAATGAATTGAACCGTGTCATAAAAACGTCCCTCCACTCTTACGACAATATCGAGTGAAGAATCAGGCTCTGGAGCATTCACAAACGTCTGTTGAGGGTTCCAAAGATGCACGACCACTCCCGTTCGTTTTGCAATATTGACAACGTCTTTTCGAAAAGCATTTGGTCCAACACTCCTCGGCATTGGTGTAAAACTAGGAGGCAATTGTTCGCGTAGGGCTACGACATCTTGCTCTACATTGTGTAACACCGCGATGCTCTTCGTTGATTCCTGATTCTTTTCAGTCAACGCTGCAATGTCTTGATCTAACGTGATGATTGACTGATCCAGCGAATCCCAAACCCAGGTCTGTATCCCCATGACAAACAGAAGCATCGTGACGCCGAAGAGAACAACCCGCTGCCAGGCCGTCGTTTGACCCCACTGTTGAATCATGCCTTCACCTGTGATTCCAAGACAAAGCGAATCACAAAAGAAAAGACCTTCTCTCCTTCGCTATCGACTTGATCGAGGATTTCAACAACTGGCAACGACCGAATCACTTGATGATTCTCTAGTGAATCGATGTATTTTTCGATTTCCTGGTGAGAGAAAGATTGCCCTCGGATTTCAACAGCCTGATCAGCCATTTGAACATGATCCAACCAAATGCCAAGGCCATCGATACTGCGCTTCACCCCCTGCAATAAGACCATAGGCTGTTCTTTCCCCAACTCTTGCACATGTCTTTCTTGAACAGCACGACGAAGAAGTTGCTTGTGCTTCTGATACTGCTCTAGCCGATTCAATGTCGCTTGAAGCTTAACAAAAGATTGTGTTTGAACATCTTTCTCTTGAAGTAAAACTTCTAATGCTTGCTGTTTGCTCTGAGTCCACGACCAACTTGCCGCGGCAATCCCCAAACAGAGAACAACACCTACCCATCCATAGCCTTGAGAGGATTTTCCTACTGACCTAGCAGAATTCAAAAGTTCCCGAGCTAAATTAATTTCAATCATATCTAGCACCACGCAGCGCCATACCCACAGCCACACCCATTAATGGCGACGCATTCTGAAAACACACATCTTGTTGAATACCAGTAGGAATCGTGATCGACTGAAAGGGATCCAACAGCTGAATTTCATAACCAATGGATTGCGCCAAGATTGATGCTATGCCAGGCGCCGCAGTATATCCACCAGACAGTAAAATTCTCCTACTACTGACAGGTGTTGCACGATCCGAGAACGATTCCCAGGTTTCACAAATTTGCTTACGCATTTCTTGTACAAATTTCTCTAGCAGAAGTGTCTCAGAGGTTTCCAAATTCCTCCTCGGTTCCCTCTGCTCCAATGAGGTCTTCTGGATAAATATTTGCTCAAAAAATTCTCCATACCATTCGACATCGTAGGGGACTTTTCGAATACACACCGGTTCACCTTCAACGATAACCACCATAACCATACCTGTTGGCCCGATATGGGCTAGCAACCATGATCCTTCATACCCATAGTTGTGGACCGCTAAATTAACCAGGGCAAAGGCATCCACATCAACAAATCGGAGCGTCATCCCATCTTGACGAAACGCTTCCACACGTCGCTCAACACATTCCTTTTTGGCAACAACGAGAACATGTTCCTGTTCTGCTGTGAGCTGAGAATACGAATTCTGACGATAGACATCCCAATAGACATCCTCAACATCAAATGCAATATACCGGTCGAGTTCTAAAGTAAGATGCTCCCGAAGATCCTTCTCCGTCATGGCAGGAAGAGTCATCGATTTAACAAACACAGATGATCCCGATAGGGACGTTCCCATCGTACCGAAAGGAATCTTGATTTTTTCTTGTAGGGATTCGATCAGTCCAGCATAAGATCGTTCATCAGGATTATCGGTCTGGCAAACGGATTGAAGTGAGAAATCGACTAAGGATAACCCATTGTGGTCTGCCTGAAGGACAACGGTCTTCATCAAGCTCGTTCCGATATCAACACCCGTAGCCCTTGACGCATGGGCAAACATTGTCTTGGTCGAACGAACAATTTGTTGCCAGTTATATGCGCTCAACGTAACCTCAATTCCATTCCGTCATTGTCTCTAGTTGTATCTGTACTGCCTTGGTTTCTGCCATTACTCAATATGAGTATTACGTATTTATGCTTTAGCAATAAATGGAAATTCCATCGAGGGAAAGCCATCTACACCGAAGATCAAAGGGGTAGAGCCCTCTCATTAGGCAAACGAAAGTACGAAAATGACGGAACAGGATGTTAGGTCAATCAGCAGGCAGGAAAAGGAATGACGATAAGAGGAATGTAGATTTCATCAGTCTCAATGATCTGAACAACATTGAAACCCTATACGGGCTCAATGATCTCTTTTTGAATCTCTCGATGCCTCACATTCACCTCATAGCCTAAGGTTTTAAAAATGTCTTTCATGTACAACGCCATAGCCACTGAGCGATGTCGTCCTCCTGTGCAGCCAAAGGCAATGGTCAAATAACTCCGCTGTTCTCGTTCGAATAACGGGAGTAAAAATGTAAAAAAGTTTTGCAAATGCCCTAAAAAATCCTTCCCTTCTTTATTCCCCAGAACAAACTGTTGAATGTCAGCATGTTCCCCAGTCAACGGTTGAAGATCTTGGACAAAATGTGGATTACGAAGGAATCGCACATCAAACATGACATCGACGTCAACTGGCACTCCAAATTTATAGCCAAAACTTAAGAGATTAATTTTTAGCGTTTGCTCATCAGTCCGTCCATGATAATGTTGAATGATCCAGGTTTTTAAATCATGGACTGAAAAATCTGACGTATCTAAGATCCGATGTGCTCGGTTTCGGAGACCCTGTAAACGCTCCCGCTCCAATTGAATCCCTTCAATGACAGGCCGTTGAGGCAGGAGAGGATGCGGACGACGTGATTCAGAAAACCGTCTGACTAAAATGTCGTCATTGGCTTCTAAAAACAACAGTTCAACCTGACAGCCGTTTTCTTGTAAGCCTTCTAAATTACTCAGCAAATCGTCAAAAAATGCGCGTTCGCGAATATCAATCCCCAAAGCGACCTTCTGCACATCTTTGCCGGGCTGCGTACACAGTTCAGTAAATTTTTGAAAGAGGGCTGGCGGAAGATTATCAACACAAAAAAACCCTAAATCCTCTAAACACTTAAGGGCCTGGGTTTTACCAGACCCTGATGTCCCCGTGACCATCATAAACTGGAGTGGTACGGCCTCCCTTTCAACTGGATTGTGTGAAACCTCAGAGATCATAACAACACTCCCCAGAACGACGCGAAATGATCGCGAATTAAATCAGGCTGCAGACGATGGACAATAGGCACCAAAATTTTTCAGTTTAACTTCATCTCATCTGCCACCTAACTTCAGGCAAACCCTATGACAGCAATTAAATAGGAATACGTTTTCGCTGGCTGGCTGAGGCAATGTGAAGTTCAGCTCGATACTTGGCGACTGTTCGACGGGCAATCAATATATTTTTCTGTTTGAGTCTGGCAACGATCTCTTGATCTTTTAACGGGTTGGCTGATTCTTCCTGAGCGACCATTTCCCTGATCAGCTCTCGCACCGTGACAGAAGACATATCCTCACCACGATTATCCGCACGCTGAATCCCTGCATTAAAAAAGAACTTCAGCTCCAATATTCCTTGAGGACAATGGACATACTTATTGGTCGTCACCCGACTAATGGTGGACTCATGCATCCCAACATCCTCAGCAACCTGCTTCAACACCAACGGGCGCAGATACTGAATACCTTTTTCGAGGAACGCTTCTTGGAATTTTATCAAACTCGTCACAACTTTCACGATGGTTTTATTACGTTGATCAATGCTTCGAATAATCCATTGTGCGCCTTTGAGTTTCTCTTCCAAATAGGTTTTGGTTGTCCCCGCATCTTCACCTGAGGATGTGAGCAAGCGTCGATAATACGGACTAATCCTCAACCGAGGAAGTCCATCTTCATTCAATAACACGACCCATTCGCCCTCATACTTGACGACATAGACGTCAGGGATAATGATGGAATTACTGTCGATTGAGAATGGCCGCCCAGGCTTAGGCTCTAATCCCTCAATCACATGTACAGCCTCATACACCTCATCCAGCGTCACACTCAAGGTTTTTGCTACAACTTGATACCGTTTTTTTTGCAGATCGACTAAATGATTATTGATGATCGCGGACACCACTTCCATAGAAACCTCAGAAGGAAGATTTTTTTCTAGGCCCGCCTCATCGTACTGAATAAGTTTGAGCTGAATCTGTAAACATTCTGCCAAATCGTGCGCCGCGACGCCTGGTGGATCAAACGTCTGTATCTGGCGAAGCACGGACTCCAGCTGCTCAGAAGAGCAGTGAGCATCCTCGACTAACTCTGGCAGCGGGATTCGCAAATAACCATCTTCATCTAAATTCCCAATAATCAGACGCCCAATATCACGGTCAGCCCCTTCCAATGACGACAATCGGAGTTGCCAATCTAGGTGTTCTTCAAGCGATGGCTGTTTCGTTAAGGTCTGATCGTACGAAGGAAACTCCTCATCTCCGGCCCCGATTTGATCACGTTGCGCTGGACGCCAATCATTTCCTAAAATATTATCCCACTCTTCAGATGTCAGCGGTTCACTTTCCTTGATCGCTGGTTGGGCCTCTTCAGCATCTGTCGATCCGGCGCTATCGGCCTCAACCTCCTTGACTCGCTCATTCCCTTCTTCCGTATTCGTCGTTTCTTCTTCCTGTGATTCTAGGGCCTGATCTTCTAGGAGCGGGTTTTCAACCAACTGTTGCACTAAGTTTTGCTGCAGCTCCAATCGTGATAATTGCAACAATTTGATTGCTTGTTGCAGCTGGGGCGTCATCACCAGCTTTTGCGAGAGACGGAGATCTAAGCGAAGGTCCATAAGAGTAAATTTATCTCACGTTATTGGGACATTTTAAAACGTTCGCCCAAGTACACAGCCCGTGCCTTTGGACTATTCACAATCAACTCTGGCGTGCCACTCTCCAAAATCAGACCTTCACTTATTATATAGGCTCGGTCGGTAATGGAAAGCGTATCTTGCACATTGTGATCAGTAATGAGAATACCAATGTTTTTCTTTGTAAGGTTGGTCAAAATATCCTGAATATCCCCTACTGCGATCGGATCAATGCCTGCAAAGGGCTCATCAAGTAAAAGAAAGTTTGGATTCGTTGCTAATGCCCGAGTAATTTCCAACCGCCGCCGCTCTCCCCCTGATAGGGTATAGGAGGCATGAGTCCGAAGGCGGGTAAGATTGAGTTCTTCCAGCAAGACATCTAAACGATTTTTCCGGTCAGTGGTTGAGAGCTTCAGTGTTTCGAGAACAGCCAATACATTGTCCTCCACTGAAAGTCTACGAAAGATTGAGGCTTCTTGAGGCAGATATCCAATACCCCGTCTTGCACGTTGATACATCGGAAGGTGAGTTATTTCCTCTTGATTAAGAAAAATACCACCTTGATCTGGCTGACAAAGCCCCACGACCATATCAAAAATCGTAGTTTTTCCGGCACCATTCGGACCTAGCAGCCCTACGATTTCTCCGCCCAACAATTCAACACTCACTCCCCGAACAACTTGTCGGCCCTTGAAACTCTTCTGAAGATTCTTCGCAGAAATTTTTTGGGGAACCTGTGCCTGACCTTCCGTCATGGTCTGGATACGACGCAAACCGATTGCATTATCGTGACACCAAAAGCAGTAAACTTACTTCGTGGAAAACTAGTTATCATGCGACATACGGATGTGTTGACGTCAAACTCTTGATCAATGTTATATCCACTACATATTTACAACTATTCACGTCGCGCTCATTCGGATTGCTTTCAAGTATCATGCAATGATGAAAGTATACGCTAATTCACTTCTGCCTCTTCAATCGTGACACGAGTGCCACCTTCTACAGTACTCCAATTTTCTTTGAGATACATTGTGATCTTCTGCCCACTCACACGTGTACCATCCTGCCATACAACCGGAGATCCTAAAAGAATGATCTTTTCATTTTTCTTGTCATACAGAGCACGTGTACATGTTGCGCGGCTTTCACCTTTGGTAATCTTGACATGGCCTTTCGCTTCAATCACTCGTATTTCTTTTTGGGAATTTTCTGGCGAAGATGGCCTAGTAGGAGAGGATCCGTTGATGCCATTTTCCTTGAAATACACAATCATGACATCGGAATAGACGACCAGCTCCTCTTGTACCATTTTCACGTTTTCACGAAATACAGCCTTATTAGCCTGGCTGCTAGCCGTCATCGTATTCGAAGTAATCACGGTTGCCGTTTTTTGGCTTTCTCCCCACCCTAGAATGGGAAAACAGACAACAACACCAAAAATGACCAACCAACGACTGTTGACCCACAGCAAATGTTTTATGGTGAAGATACCTCCGCACGAACATTATGAAGCAATTGAAATTCTTTTTTCTCAATATCTCCGATCAAACCGGTTCCTGTTATGACTAACCCTTGAGCTAGAATCACGACTGAATCCTCCGTCTGAAATTGTCGCGCATCTTCCTTCCATGTCAATCTGTCAGAAAATACTTGATACCCAGCCTCGAAGGTCATGATTGTTTTCTTATCTTGGCTCACTAAATCAAAATCGTTGCTTTCCGTATTCATCACACCCTCTTCTGCCACGATATGCATTTGTTCTTTTTGGAAATCCTGATCAAACAACTGAACCTTCACCTCTTGTAATTCGGCAGTATGCTTCTCATCAAATACTTTCGCTTGATCAGCCGTGACTACCCATTTTGATGCACCCGATCTCGTTTGGTGGTAGGAAAAACCTTGAATCCAGGCATCCGCTCCTTGCTGTTCCTTGGTTGGGACCGAAGCTGTAGCTGCACTTCTTGCTTGCATATGGGTGATCACTCGATGGGCAACAAAAACTGTCAGCGCAATGACTGATATCGTAAGAACACTCCGAATGATGTAGGTTTTCATCAGCTCTCGATGACACCTTCAAGTAAGATCAGAGCGCCAAAAACCCAGCAAAAATCATAGCACAGGGCATTTTGCAAGTAAATAAATGCCCTGCGCTGATAGGTAGAAGACGTGATTTTAGGGAGAGAAAAGAAATAAACAAAGAGGAAAAGCAGAAGGAAAGGTACTCAAAATTTCCTATTCTTGAGAATCTGCTGTTGTCGTGAGTTGTTGATCTCCAGCAATGCCTTCAACAAATTCAATTGCTACTAATTTAGCCGCATCTCCAGGTCGCTGTCGTGTCTTAATGATTCTTGTATAGCCACCATGACGAGTCGAAAACCTCTTGGCAACATCATCAAAAAGTTTGGATACAGCCTCTTTTGTGCGTAACACACGAAGCGCACCTCTCCGGGCATGGAGAGTTCCTTCTTTACCGAGTGTAATGAGTTTATCTGCAATTCCACGCAACTCTTTAGCTTTGGCTTCAGTCGTTTCGATTCGTTCATGCT
This sequence comes from Nitrospirales bacterium, assembly GCA_029261255.1. Classification (GTDB taxonomy): domain Bacteria; phylum Nitrospirota; class Nitrospiria; order Nitrospirales; family UBA8639; genus Nitrospira_E. Next base: position 15,381 of record JAJDBQ010000195.1, on the reverse strand, counting down.
CAACTAACGATGTGGCTAAATTCCGAAAGAGTGCGAGCCTATGTTTTGTATTTCGCCCTAATTGTCTACCACGTTTTCTATGACGCACAACGACGCCCTCCTTGTATCAAGTCAGGAATGGGATTCAGTGACTTCGCTAACTTTAGTCCCTAATTCCAACCCCATCTCTAATAAGACTTCTTTAATTTCATTCAAAGACTTTTTCCCGAAATTCTTAGTCTTCAACATTTCATTTTCGCTTCGCTGTACTAATTCACCAATACTTTTAATATTAGCATTCTTCAAACAATTGGCTGCACGAACCGAGAGTTCTAGCTCATTCACGCTGCGAAACAAATGCTGGTTAATTTGCAAATTGGCTTCGTCAGTGCTGTCTTCCTGGACCGGCTCGGCCGAATCATCTGATGGTAAACATATATCCAAATGATCTCGCAAAATACTTCCGGCAGCAGTCACAGCTTCTTGGGGAGTAATACTGTCATCGGTCCAGACTTCAAGAAGCAATTTATCATAATCCGTAATTCGCCCGACACGCGCGCTTTCAACACTAAAATTGACGCGTTTAATCGGAGAGAATACCGAATCAACTGGAATCACTCCGATAGGCAGTCCCTCTTCTTTATTTCGCTCAGCTGGAACATACCCTCGACCAGGCTTCACAATAAGCTCAATATTTAATGACGCATCCTTGTCTAATGTAGCGATGTGCAAATCTGGATTCAAAATGGTGACATCAGCATCTACATCAAGGTCACCCGCTTTCACTTCACCAGGGCCTGTTTTTGTTAAGTGAATAGCCTTCGCCTTATCTGAATAGAGCCGTAACCGTATCCCCTTAATGTTGAGAATCAGGATCGTGACATCTTCAGTGACCCCAGGAATGGTGGAAAATTCATGATAGACGCCTTCAATCTTGACAGAAGTCACAGCTGCGCCTGGGAGAGATGAAAGCAGAACTCTACGAAGAGCACTACCCATTGTCGTCCCAAACCCTCGTTCAAAGGGTTCAGCAACAAATTTGCCATACGTTGCCGAAGCCGTTTCTTTTTCCAACTCCAGCTTTGTGGGCAATTGGAAATCCTTCATGCTTGTAATCATAAGGATCGCGTCTCCCTTTCTTGATCCCAAGGCGGTAGCCATTGCCCCATACCCCTTGTATCGTTTCTATAGATCATGAACCATCCTGTCCATCAACGTTATCGTGAATACAATTCAACTACAACTTGCTCATTCACTAACACATCAATATCATCTTTGGTGGGAAGAGCTTGAACCGTTCCCTTTAATAAATTGCGTTCCATGTCTAACCAATTCGGGACCCCTCGACCCTCTGCTATTTCCAGAGCTGCCTGAACCGGAACAAGTTGACGACTTTTCTCTTTGACTTCGATTGAATCGCCGACGTTTATAGTCATTGAGGGAATCGTCGCCTTCCGCCCATTTACTAATAAATGTCCGTGGTTCACCAACTGCCTGGCCTGGCCTCGCGATGCAGCAAAACCTAGTCGATACACGACGTTATCCAGTCTTCTCTCTAAAAGGCTTAATAAGTGTTCCCCTGTCACACCTTCGCGGCGTTCAGCTATATGAAATGTCTTGAGAAATTGGCGCTCTTGCATTCCATAGACACGACGGAGCTTTTGTTTTTCTCTCAGCTGAGTCCCATATTCGGTAGGCCGTGATCGCCGTGACTGTCCGTGTTGCCCAGGCGGATAGCTTCGGCGTTCAATTGCACACTTCTCCGACATGCACCGTGTGCCTTTCAGGAAAAGCTTGACACCTTCTCGTCGACATAGTCGACATACAGGCCCTGTATATTTGGCCATAACCGTTCTCCCCCTATCTCAAGATTCTACTTAAATTTTACCTAGCTACTTTACACTCTTCGGCGCTTAGGAGGCCGACACCCATTATGAGGTATAGGCGTGACATCACGAATTAGGTTCACTCGCAAACCGACAGACTGGAGTGCTCGAACCGCAGCTTCCCGCCCAGAACCAGGCCCATTTACATACACATCAACCTGCCTTAATCCATGTTCCATTGCCTTTTTTGCTGCAACCTCACCAGCACGCGTAGCAGCAAACGGTGTACTCTTTCTCGACCCCTTAAAGCCTTGACTGCCAGCGCTTGCCCAAGAAACCGCTCCCCCAGTCAAGTCAGTTATGGTTACAATCGTATTATTAAAAGAAGCCATAATATGAACGATACCAACCTGTACGATTTTCCGTTCCTTTTTCTTCCCCTTCTTGACACTCATGAACCGTCCCTTTCGCCAGGTTTAGCGTTTTGATTTTCCACCGATTGCACCTCGACGGCCTTTTCTGGTCCTAGAATTCGTTTTAGTCCGTTGCCCTCTAACCGGGAGACCCTTTCTATGTCGAAGCCCTCGATATGTTCCAATATCCATTAATCGCTTAATACTCATAGTGATTTCTTTGCGGAGATCGCCTTCGACGTCATAGTCCTGATCTATCGTTTCCCGCAATTTCACCACTTCATCTTCCTGTAAGTCTCTGATCCTCGTATCAAAAGAGACGCCAATCTTACGCAAGATTTCTTTTGAGCGAGCCGGTCCAATGCCATAAATATACGTCAAGCCGACATCAACTCGCTTTCCAACAGGAAGTTCTACACCCGCAATTCTGGCCATTGCTTATTATCCTTCGTTAAAGACACTGCTTGAAATTTCTTATCCAACTACACCCTAGTTAGCCTTGACGCTGTTTATGTCGAGGGTTTGAACACAAAACTCGAACGACGCCTTTTCGGCGAATCACACTACATTTAACACAAATTGGCTTGACTGATGATTTCACTTTCACAATATCACCCTCTATTTAAACCGATAAGTAATCCGTCCACGCGTCAGATCATAGGGGGAAAGTTCAACCGTGACCTTATCCCCTGGTAAAATTCGGATGAAATGCATACGCATCTTACCTGAAATATGGGCCAATATCTTATGCCCAGTTTCCAGGCGAACTCGAAACATCGCATTGGGTAATGTTTCCGTCACTGCCCCTTGCACTTCAATAATATCTTCTTTTCCCATCAGGAAGGTACCAAGTCTTCTCCTCTACACACAAGCTGTAAGAACCCGCGGAGGTCCCTCAGGCTCAATGGAGATCGTATGTTCAAAGTGTGCTGATAGTGAACCGTCACTTGTGACTGCTGTCCACCCATCTTCTAAGACTTTCACCCCAGCGCCTCCAATATTGACCATGGGTTCGATAGCAAGAGCCATCCCAGGTTTCAAGCGAGGCCCTTGCCCAGGCTTCCCATAATTAGGAACCTGTGGCTCTTCATGCAATTGTCGACCAATGCCATGCCCGACAAAGTCACGAACAACAGAAAATCCATGTTGTTCGACATGCGATTGTATAGCGAACGAAATATCTGATAAACGATTCCCCACAACGGCTTTCTCCAGCCCCTTCGACAACGCATCACGGGTGACATCTATCAACTGACGGATAGGTGGATTAATTTCTCCAACAGAAACAGTCACCGCACCATCTCCATAAAACCCCTCCACGATCGCTCCAACATCGAGCCCAATAATATCACCTTCATTGAGCACTCGCCTCGACGGGATTCCATGAACAACTTCCTCATTGATAGACGCACACAAGCTCTTTGGAAAATTCCTATAGCCCTTGAATGCTGGGATACCACCAAGGTCACGAATACAGGTATTTGTTAATGCATCTAAGTCCAAGGTTGTCATTCCTGGCTTGAGTTCCTGTATCAATATTTTTTGACATTCTGCCACAATTTTACCAGCTCGAGATATCAATTCTATCTCTTCAGAAGTTTTCAGAATTATCATTCTACTCTTGGCTGATCCAAAAGAGCTACTAAACGCTCCTGTACGGCCGAAACTAACCCCGCTCCGTCCAACTCCAGTAGAATTTTTCGTGTTTTATAATACTCAACTAATGGAGCCGTCTGCTCCTGATACACAGCTAGGCGTGATTCAACTGTTTCCGGTTTATCATCATTTCGTTGTATCAGGGATTTACCACAAACATCACATACCCCATCCTTTTGTGGAGGAACAGATTCGAGATGATAAACAGCTTTGCAATCAGGACAACTTCGTCTTCCACTAATACGTCGGATAATCTCATCCTTAGACAGGGTAAAATACACCACTCGATCCAATTCTTTCTCCGTTGAAACTAAATAGCGTGATAGCTGATCAGCCTGAGCCTCTGTTCGCGGGAATCCATCAAGAAGAAAGCCTTGCTTGCATTGAGGGGAAGACAACTTTTCTTCTACAAGCCCAACAACAACGTCATCAGGGACTAACTCACCTCGATTCATGTAGCCCTTAGCTTCTTTCCCTAGCTCCGTTTCATTCGCTACACTCTCGCGAAGTAAATCCCCAGTTGACAACTTAGGAATACTATACTTCTGGGCGATAAAGTCAGCCTGGGTACCTTTTCCCACTCCTGGAGGTCCTAGAAAAATTACTCGCATACGGCTAGCCGTTTCGGCCTTTCAATGAACCTTTCCCGAGAAAACCGTCATAATTTCGCATCAACATATGATTCTCAATTTGCTGAGCTGTATCAAGACCCACACCAATCACAATCAGCAATGAAGTCCCACCAAAATAAAATGGCATATTCAACTTATAAATAAGCAATTCTGGTATTACACAAACAATTGCAAGGTAGATGGCTCCAGCAAAGGTAATTCTGGTTAAAACTTTATATATAAAATCAGCAGTCTTTTGTCCAGGACGAATACCTGGAATAAAACCGCCGTATTTTTTCATATTGTCCGCCATATCCACTGGATTCAATACGACAGCTGTGTAAAAAAAGCAAAAGAAAATAATAAGTCCAATATAGATGAATGTATACAACAGTGAACCAGGTGCCAATTGTGCCCCTATAGATTGAACCCAAGGCTCTTGGATGAAACTCGTAATTGTTGCAGGGAACGCAATGATGGATGATGCGAAAATTGGGGGGATAACTCCAGCCGTATTGATTTTCAGTGGTATATGAGTATTTTGCCCGCCATAGACTTTTCGCCCTACGACACGTTTGGCATATTGCACCGCAATTTTTCTTCGACCACTTTCTAAAAATACAATTGCCGCCATAACTGCTAGCATCACCAAAGCAAGTAGAATCAAAAGTATGAGGCTAATTTGTCCTATTTTGTATAATTCAAATGTTTGGACAATAGCTCCTGGCAAGCTGGCAACGATTCCTGAAAAAATGATAAGCGAAATTCCATTTCCAACACCTCGCTCAGTAATTTGCTCACCCAGCCACATAAGAAATGCTGTGCCAGCAACCAATGTAATTACCGTCATAAATCTGAAGGCCCATCCAGGATCTAGCACGAAAGCTCCGTCATTCATGCCTTCTAGGCCAAGAGCTATACCAAATCCCTGAATAAACGCAATGACGATAGTGCCATAACGAGTATATTGAATAATCGCTTTTCTGCCTCGTTCACCTTCTTTTGCTAATTTGGAGAGATGCGGGACAACAACGGTTAGAAGCTGCAGAATAATTGAAGCGCTGATATAGGGCATAATGCCCAACGCAAAGATAGTTAGCCTTGATAAAGCTCCACCGGAAAAAATATCCAGAAAACCCATAAGGGCCCCACCGCGTTCGGTGAGAAATTTAAAAAGTTCTTCATTATTGATGCCCGGTGTCGGAACATGTGCTCCAATCCTGTAAACAGCCAACATCGCTAGGGTAAAAAGTACCCTACTACGTAATTCTGGTATTTTGAAGATGTTTTGAAGGCTCGTAACAAGCCGTTCAAGCACGACCGATCACCTTAGCCTGCCCACCTGCACTCTCAATCTTCTTTTTAGCTGATTCACTGAATTTATGTGCTTCAATAACGAGTGGACGACTAACTTCACCTTCACCAAGAATTTTAACACGAGAGTTTCGGCCCTTTAAAAGGCCCAATTCTCTAAAAATGGCAGGATTGAATTCTGTAGCATTTTCTAGAGCTTCTAACGTTTGAATATTCACAATAGTATATTCAATTCGAAAAATATTCGTAAACCCCCGCTTTGGCAAACGGCGAGCAAGAGGCATCTGGCCTCCTTCAAAACCGGCCATATTAGCGCGACCAGCACGAGCTAATAACCCCTTATGCCCTTTACCGGATGTCTTCCCAAAACCAGAACCCGGCCCACGGCCAAGTCTCTTTTTTTTCTTCGTAGAACCAGGAAACGGATGTAAATCATGCAGTTTCATGAGCCGGAAACCTCTATAAGATGTCGTACTTTATTAACTAAACCACGAACTTGAGCAGTATCTGGACGCGAGACGGTTTGGCCAATTTTGCGCAATCCCAAACCTCGAAGAACAAGACGCATCTTTACTGGATGCCCGATTAGGCTCCGTTTTAACTTTATTGACAACTGAGATGGCGTGGACATATCCGACTCTAACCTCACAAATTCTTCAACATTGTTTTACTCGTCAATTTCAATAGGGGCTTGTCGCATGGCCCTAACTTCTTTTGGGTCCCTAAGTTGCCGAAGGCCCTGAATTGTCGCCCGCACTGCATTAAAAGGGTTACCTCTTCCCAATGTCTTAGCGACAACATTTTTAGCCCCTGCTACTTCCAACAAAGAACGAACAGCACCACCGGCAATTATCCCAGTCCCTTGCTTAGCTGGTTTCAATAAAATGTGTTCGCCACCAAAACGACCATGCACCTCATGGGGGATAGAAGTCGAATTCAGTGGAATTCGTATGAGGTTTTTTTTCGCATGCTCAACGGCTTTAGCAATAGCAGATGGCACTTCAGCAGCCTTCCCTTTCCCAACACCAACCCAGCCTTCTCCATCACCAACCACAACAAGGGCAGAGAAAGAAAACCGCTTCCCACCTTTTACGACCTTGGCCACGCGGTTAATCACCACGGGCTTGTCCTTCAAATTAAGTGCTTCAACATTGACCCTCACAAGCGTGGATCCTTCCCTTCCTCAAACTTTCGGAATAGGCAACATTAGAATTTTAATCCAGCAGAACGCGCAGCGTCAGCCAGGGCTTTTACACGACCGTGAAACAATCTCCCACCACGGTCAAAAACAACTAATTCAACAGGAATTGCCTTTGCACGCTCAGCAAGAGTTTCTCCAACCAACTTAGCAGCTTCAATGCTACCACTCGACTTAATACGATCTCTCAATCCTGGATCACAGGTTGAAGCAGAAACTAGCGTTCTTCCAGCAACATCATCAATTATCTGCGCATAAATATGAGCATTGCTACGAAACACACTTAAGCGAGGGCGTGAAGACAAACCAACTATGCGAAGACGGACTCTTCTACTCCGCTTACTTAGCCTTTTTCGTTTCTCTGAAATATTCACAAGTACACCTTATTTTTTCCCAGCCTTGCCGGCTTTTTTCCGAAGTACTTCACCAACATACTTAATACCTTTATGCTTATACACATCAGGAACCTTCAACTCTCTGATTTGTGCCGCTAGCTGCGAAACCACGCGCTTGTCAATTCCTTTAAGAGAAATCAATGTTTGCTTATCTACTGCAGCTTCAACGCCTTGAGGAACCTTAAGAGAGACAGGATGAGCATACCCAAGTGTAAAACTCAATGCGTCACCTTGTATTTGCGCTCGGTAACCTACACCCATCACTTCGAGTGATCTTTGGTAACCTTCTTTGACCCCAACGATCTGGTTTGAAATCTCAGCTCTTGTCAAACCGTGCATCGCCTTCAACTTCGCTGATTCAGCTTCACGAGTAAGAGAAATTATGCCATTTTCCACTTGAGCCTGAATCCCTGGATAGAGCGTCCAGTTCAGCTCACCCAAAGGACCCTTTACGGATACTTGGGGATGATCTACCTTAACCTCAACTCCTGTTGGAATTGATATGGGCTTTAGTCCAATCCTTGACATGATTATCCTATAATTTCTAGCACAATTAGTAAGTCTAGCCTAAAATAACCCTACCAGACATGGCATAAAACTTCACCACCAACTTGCTTGGCACGGCACTCCTCATCAGTTAACAAACCTTGATCGGTAGTCAGGATGGCTACACCAAGACCATTCATCACTTTCGGAATCTCATTTTTCCCAGCATACACCCTGCAGCCTGGTTTACTAATTCTTTTTATGCCTGTAATAAATGACTGCTTTTGCCGTCCTGGTACATAACGCAGCGCTACCTGCAAAGTCGGGTGAGTTTCTGTCGTAATCGGCTGATAGTCCTTAATAAATCCCTCTTTTTTAAATATCTTAAGGATTTCACCCTTAACTCGTGATGCCGGCATCTTCACTAAATCGTGACCACGACCTCCAGCATTTTTTATACGAACAAATAAATCCGCAATCGGATCAGTCATCGACATAATTCAAAACCTTCTTAAAAGTATCTTGTTAAATATCTAACTTACTCGCTTCTCAAACGTTTTCTCTACCAACTTGATTTCGTTACGCCAGGAATATCTCCTCGTAAACTCAGGAGACGAAAACAGATACGACACAAACGAAACCTTCTCAAAAAACCTCGCACCCGCCCACACAAAGGGCACCGATTATATTGACGGCAAGGAAATTTTGGTTCTCGCTTCGCTTTATTCTTAAGAGCTAACCTTGACACTAACGCTCCTTTCCCTCTATTAGGATGCGCGGAAAGGCATCCCTAAATGAGCCAACAAAGCTTTTGCTTCGTCGTTCCGCTTGGCTGTCGTTACAAATGTTATATCCATGCCATGAATAGAGGCTATGTCATCATATTTTATTTCAGGAAAAGTCAATTGTTCCTTCAAACCTAACGTGTAATTCCCGCGTCCATCAAATCCTTTTGGGGATATTCCGCGAAAATCACGAATACGAGGCAATGCCACAGCAATTAATCTATCCATAAACTCATGCATCTGAGTACCACGCAAAGTTACCTTAACTCCGATAGGCACACCTTCTCTTAACTTAAATCCAGCTATAGCTTTTTTAGCTTTTGTGAGTACGGGCTTTTGACCAGTAATCTGCTCAAGTTCAGCTGCAGCACTTTCCAACAATTTTACGTTTTGAACGGCTTCTCCCATCCCGACATTTAAAACTATACGCTCAACACGTGGCACTTGCATTGGGTTCTTGTAACCAAACTCTTTGAGCATAACAGGCAGAACTTTTTCCTTGAACAAGACCTTAAGCCTCGGCGCATAATCCAACGGCTTAACTGCAGACGATTGGGTCTGCTTCTCTTTCGATGAATCTATATCCTTTGCTGAGGCTTTTGACTTCATTAGCTTTTATCCAATACTTCAGTTGGAGCCTTTTGATAAACTCTGACCTTTCGGCCATCATCAAATACTTTCATCTTTACACGTGATGGCTTCTGAATAGATTCGCAGTACGCCATAACATTAGAAATGTCGATCGAACCCTCTCGTTCAAGAATACCACCTTGCTTATTCTTTGCATTTGGCTTTGTATGGCGCTTCACGATATTAAGCTTTTCAACGGTAACACGACCACCATTGGTCAACACTTCCAAAACCTTCCCGGTCTTCCCGCGCTCTTTACCCGCGATCACCATAACCATGTCACCTTTTTTTATTCTAAATTTTTCACCCATCGATGTTTATCCTAAATTACTTCCGGGGCTAAAGAGATAATCTTCATATATTTCTTCTTACGTAACTCTCTGGCAACAGGACCAAAAATTCTTGTTCCAACGGGGTCACCCTTAGCGTCCACTAAGACACAGGCATTCTTGTCAAATTTAATGTGTGAACCATCAGCACGTCGAGATCCTTTTTTCGTTCTCACAATCACGGCTTTCATCACATCGCCCTTTTTAACGGACGCCCGAGGAATTGCTTCCCGAACAGACACAACGATCAAATCGCCTAATGACGCATATCGCCGTCTCGTACCACCTAAGACGTGAAAACATCTTACACTTTTGGCACCTGAATTATCTGCAACATCAAGGTAAGAATAATTTTGAATCATGAATTATCTTTCCATCCTACAACTAAAGAAAACTGAATAGCGGGCAAATCTTCAATACAGAACGAAACATTTAACAAATTTCAGACACTCGCCAAGATTTATCCTTACTAATAGGACGACCGTAGACAATTTTCACTTGGTCGCCTATCTTGCACTGGCCATTTTCGTCATGCACTTTCATTTTCGTCTTACGCCTAAGAACTTTTCCATACAAAGCATGCCGATTAATTCGAACAACCTCAACAACCACGGTTTTTTGCATTTTATTGCCTACAACTTTTCCCGTTAGTGTGCGAGGGACTGATCTTACTTGTGCCATAAATTAATTACTTTCCAGAAATAACAACAATCTTCAAATGCTTTTTTGTCGCAATACAGTATGAACACGGGCAATATTTCGCTTGGCCTCACGAATACGCATTGGGTTTTCAATTCGACCCATAGCTAACTGGCTTCGAAAATGAAAAAGCTCTTGCTTTAATTGACTAATCTTTTCTACTAATTCAGTTTTTTCTAATTTATTTAATTCTGCGATTTCCATCATCATTCCCTTGGAACTATAGAACTGGTATTTCTCCACGAACAACAAATTTTGTTGCCATGGGAAGCTTGTGACCAGCTAAACGAAAAGCTTCTTGCGCTACGTCCTTAGTCACATCATCCATCTCAAATAAGATCCTACCGAGCTTTATTACCGCGACCCAATACTCCGGGTTGCCCTTACCCTTACCCATTCTGACTTCAGCAGGTTTCTTTGTAATAGGCTTGTCGGGAAAAATTCTCGTCCAAATACGACCACCACGCTTCACATAACGCGTCATAGCAATACGAGCTGCCTCAATTTGCCTAGCCGTGATCCTACCAGGCTCCATCGCCTTAAGACCATATAGACCATGAGAGACTTCACCTCCACGGTAAGCCTTCCCTCGCATTCTACCTTTTTGTACCTTACGAAACTTTGTGCGTTTCGGCGCTAGCATTAGTCTTTATTCTCCGGTTTTGAGTTAAGCGATTATTACAGAAATCCAAGTGACGGCTCAGATTTTTCCATCGAAGGAATCTTTGCGTCACCTTTATAAATCCACGCCTTAACTCCTATTTGACCCATTGCTGTCTTGGCTTCCGCAAAACCATACTCCACATCAGCCCGCAAAGTATGAAGAGGAACACGACCCTCGCGATACCACTCCGTCCTGGCAATTTCATGACCGCCCAAACGCCCAGCACACATCACCTTAATTCCCAACGCACCAAGCCGCGTAGCCGAAGCCATACTTCGCTTTAAGGCTCGACGGAAAGAAACACGCTTCTCCAACTGAGTCGCAATATTTTCAGCCACAAGCTGGGCATCCATTTCAGGCTTCTTTATTTCCTTCACTGTGACAAAGACTTCGTTACCATACTCTTTTTCAAGAGAAGCCTTGAGCTTGTCAACCTCTGCACCCTTTCGACCAATAATAATACCTGGTCGAGCTGTATTAATGATTAGTTTCAATTGATTGCCTGAACGCTCAACTTCCACGCTTGAAATCCCAGCATGATAGAGTCGCTTCTTCACTAAGCCCCTAATAGCCAAATCCTCATGTAAGAGTTTCGCGTAGTCCTTCTTTGCATACCATCGTGATCGCCACGTCCTGGTATAACCTAGCCTAAAACCATAAGGATGAGTCTTCTGGCCCATAAATCGCTCTCCCCCAACTATCCCAAACTAAGAATAGTTATCATACGTCTTTAATTAACAGGACTAACTACAATAGTAATGTGGCTTGTTCGCTTTTTTATCGGGCTCGCCCTGCCCATTGCGCGTGGTTGAAACCTTTTGAGAACAGGGCCACCATCGACAAACGCCTTTGATACCCTCAATCCTTCCGGCTCACCCAATTCCTTCAACCCTGCATTGGCAACAGCTGAGGAAAGCAACTGCTCAACAACCCTAGCGGCCGCCCTAGGAGTAAACTTCAGGAGAGCTAATGCTTCCGCAGCATTCCTCCCACGCACCATATCGACGACTAACCTTGCTTTGCGCGGGGTCATTCTGACATGCCTCAAAATTGCTCTTGCTTCACCCATATAAAGCTCTATTCTTTCAATTTCTAAAAACTAGAATACACAACATACAATTGACTACTTTAAAGCAACACCCTTTTCACTCCGCGCCGCACTATGGCCCCTGAAATAACGCGTCGGCGCAAATTCTCCCAATTTATGACCTACCATATTATCGCTGATGAACACTGGAATGAATTTTTTTCCATTGTGGACAGCAAAGGTAAGACCAATCATATCCGGAGTTACCGTTGAACGACGAGACCACGTCTTAATAACTTTTGACTCTCCTGAATCACGAGCCTTCTCAACTTTCTTGAGAAGGTGCTCATCAATAAATGGTCCTTTATGAATTGACCTAGGCATCGTCTCCCCCTAATCTAACGGGATTTTTTCTTTCGACTAGCAATAATATAGCGTGAACTTTGATTTCTTGGCTTGCGTGTCTTAAATCCCTTCGCCGGCTGCCCCCAAGGAGAAACAGGATGCGGGTTACCAGCACCAGCCTTACCTTCGCCGCCACCGTGAGGATGATCAACAGGATTCATGACTACTCCACGAACATGTGGCTTTTTACCAAGCCAGCGAGAACGTCCCGCCTTTCCTACTGAAACATTTCCATGATCTTGATTTCCAACTTGCCCAATTGTTGCCAAGCATGTTCCTAAGATTTTACGCATTTCACCAGAGGCTAACCTTAGCTGAACATATCCCGCATCTCGCCCCATAACTTGTGCTGACACGCCAGCACTCCTTGCCAATTGCGCACCCTTCCCCGGCTTTAATTCAATATTATGTATGACGACACCCAAGGGAACTTCCATAAGAGGCATTGCATTACCAGGCCTCACGTCACTCCGAGAACCCGATTGCACAGAATCACCGACCGCCAAACCCTGAGGAGCTAAAATATACCTTTTTTCTCCATCAGCATAATGCAACAATGCAATACGTGCGGTTCGATTAGGATCGTATTCTATAGTAGCAACCCTTGCAGGCACACCAACCTTATCTCTCTTGAAATCAATCTGTCGGTACCGCCGCTTGTGCCCACCACCTCTAAAACGAACAGTTATACGTCCTGCATTATTTCTTCCACCTGTCGCCGAGATAGTCTTAGTCAAACTCTTCTCAGGCTTGTTAGGCGCCAACCCGACATTAATGACAGCAGTCATTCCACGTCGACCTGGAGATGTTGGCTTATAAACTTTTATTGGCATAGAAAAAGTTCCTTCAGATACAAACCGCTACATTCACAAAAAAAAACAATCATTTACGCAGTTTCATACAGTTCTATTTTTTCGCCAGCCTTCAAAGTAACTAAGGCCTTGCGCCAATCAGATCTTTTCCCCAAATATCGACCTTGCCTCTTCTTTTTACCTCGAACATTCATGACATTCACAGAGGCGACCTTTACACTAAAAACCTTCTCCACCGCACGACGAATATCGATCCGCGTTGCTCTCAAATCAACCGCAAACGCCACGGCATTCTTTATTTCACGAATCGTCGTTATCTTTTCAGTCAATAAAGGACGAATTAAAACATCATAAGGATCCATACTACACCCAAACTTCCTGAATTTGCTGCAATTCCTCGCGAGTGACTACCAGCTTGTTACACCACAATAAATCATAAACATTAAGGTCCTTAGCATGAAGAACCTTTACATTTTTAATATTCTTTCCTATCCGCACTATCTCCGACTGCGTTTGCTCGACCACCAACAACGCTTTTCCAGTTACACCAATCTGAGAAAGAAAACGGACGAGCTCCCTGGTCTTCATTTCTGGTAAAGAAATATCAACAACCATCAGATCATCAGATACAGCTTTATCCGTCAACGTCGCTTTTATAGCAGCACGGTACACCTTCTTAGGCAATGAATAAGCATACGATCTTGGCTTTGGACCGAAAACGGTACCACCACTCCTCCATATTGGAGATCCAGCAGACCCTGCTCTTGCCCTACCAGTATGCTTCTGTTTCCAAGGCTTCTTCCCTGACCCTCGAACCTCACCACGCCCCTTCGTAGAAGCCGTACCCTGTCGCTCTGATGCTCTCTGCATCACCACAGCTCGATGAACAAGTAGCTCATTAATGGGCGAATTAAACACGCCTTCGCTCAACTGAACGGAATCCACCTTTTTACCACTGGCGCCATATACTGGATACGTTTCCATACTCTACCCTTACCCAGCCTTCCTAATAATCACTAGCCCGCCTATTGGACCAGGAATTGACCCAGAGACAAGGAGAATATTTTCTTCAGTTCTAACATCGAAAACCTTTAAACCTTTTACTGTAATTTTCTTATTTCCCATTTGGCCAGGCAGTGTTTTATTTTTAAAGACCCTTGATGGATAAGAAGCTTGCCCAATTGAACCAGGAGCCCTATGAAACATGGACCCATGAGTTGCAGGCCCACCAGCATAATTATGACGCTTCATCACACCCTGAAAACCCTTACCTTTGGACACTCCCTGCACATTAACCTCTTCTCCTTTTGAGAAAAGGTCCACAGTCACCAATGCCCCCAACTCCATCTTGCCATCAGCCTGAAATTCCCTTAAGTACTTCCAGTTTCGCGCATTGGCTTTTTTGAGATGACCCAGCTTAGGTTTGTTGAGCTTTCGTTCAGGTATTTCCTGAAATCCAATCTGAACAGCCTCATAGCCATCCCGCCCCCCGTCCTTAACCTGAACAACTCCACAGGGCCCTACGTCTATCGCCGTGACAGGAATAAGACACCTTGTCTCATCAAAGACCTGAAGCATACCTATTTTTTTACCCACCAAACCCTTAAGCATCTTGAGTTTTACACCTACAAAATTGTCAAATAAATAAAATTCTAGCGAAAATAGCTTACAACTTTATTTCAACATCAACGCCAGCTGCCAAATTCAATTTCATCAAAGCGTCCATTGTCTCAGGAGTAGGCTCCATAATATCCAACAACCGCTTATGCGTACGAATCTCGAACTGCTCACGAGATTTCTTATCAACATGCGTTCCACGATTTACCGTGAACTTCTCTATTCTCGTAGGCAAAGGTACAGGGCCCGCTATCAGGGCTCCACTACGTCTTACCGTATCCACAATCTCCCTAACGGATTGATCAAGAACACGATAGTCAAAACCCTTTAAACGTATTCTAATTCTGCGGTCTCGATCCACAAAAACCTACCCTTTCGCCTTACCCATTAATTTTTATTCGACAATTTCCGTCACGACGCCGGCCCCAACGGTCCGACCCCCCTCGCGCACTGCAAACCGTACTCCCTGCTCCATGGCGATTGGCGCAATCAACTCCCCCGAAAAGGACACATTGTCCCCCGGCATCACCATCTC
>JAJDBQ010000194.1 GCA_029261255.1 Nitrospirales bacterium | reverse complement strand
GGAGGGTAACCTCCCTAAAGGCCACTTGAAGACTACAAGTTTGATAGGCTGGGTGTGGAAGGGCTGTAAGGCCTGAAGCTAACCAGTACTAATCGGCCGTGCGACTTAACAACATTTGTTCTTGATAGACATGGTCTAAATGAAAAAGAAGTAAGGGATGAATATGTATAATCAAGATAGCTTGTGATATACTTCTTCATAACCCTGTCTCAAAAGAATTCTCGGTGACCATACCGGAGGGGTCCCACCCGTTCCCATTTCGAACACGGAAGTTAAGCCCTCCAGGGCCGATGATACTGCACTCGCGAGGGTGTGGGAAAGTAGGTCGTTGCCGAGTTGTTATTGGAAAAGCCCAGAGATTTAACGATCTCTGGGCTTTTCTTTTTTTGTTGCCTTTATAGACTAAGGCTCAGGTTGCGCATAAAGCTGAATGAGGACGATGGAAGGCACTAAAAAGTGTTTCAAAGGTTGGAATCGCATCGGGTATGTTTGCCAGTATCAGCTCATTTCTTACAGAACTTAAAGGAGAGACCAGGCAAACTGTTCCCCCATGAGCCTGCAAGAATTCTTGGGCAAATAACAAAAGGCTGGCAACTCTTGGATCTAAATAATACACAGGTGACAAATTGATAATAATATTCCGAATCCCCTGCCCATGGAGTTGCTCTAGAGTTTGAATGAAGTGGTTGGTGTCTTCTTCATCAAATCGACCAAAGCATTCTAAAATTGTTGCGTCGTTCCGTTCTCTTTGCTCACAATACATATTTTCTTCTCGTTGGAATAATGAAAAATGGTTCTTATATATGTTTCGGTAAATACATGATAGAAAATAAATAAAAAATAGGGTATTAGAGGATTTTTTGAAAAGCATAAGATCAGGAGGCAGGATAACGTGAAAACAACAAAGTCTCGTGCACTGTTTAATGCAGCGAAGAAAATCATTCCTGGAGGTGTGAATAGCCCAGTTAGAGCGTTTAAATCCGTAGGGGGAGATCCACTTTTTATTAAAAAAGGAAAAGGGGTAATTCTAGAGGATGTAGATGGAAATTATTTTGTTGATTATGTTCTATCCTGGGGACCGATGATCCTGGGACACGCACATCCAAGTGTATTAAAAGCCATCATTAAAGCGGCCAAACGAGGTTCCAGTTATGGAGCTCCGTGTCACGACGAAACGGAGTTAGCTCGTTTAATCGTTCAAGCTGTTCCCTCCATTGAGCAAGTGCGACTGGTCAATTCTGGCACAGAAGCCGTCATGAGTGCTATTCGCCTCGCTAGGGCGTTTACCAAACGTGACAGCATTTTGAAGTTTGAAGGGTGCTACCATGGCCATGCTGATCATATGTTGGTCAAAGCTGGATCTGGAATTGCCACGTTAGGTATTCCAGATACCCCAGGTGTTCCAAAAGCCTTTGCACGCCAAACCTTGACCGCCCCGTACAACGACATCATCACAACTGAAAAACTTATTCAAAAGCATGCCAAGGATCTAGCGGCCATCATTGTTGAACCAGTAGCGGGAAATATGGGTGTTGTGCCTCCATCAGATGAGTTTCTGCCTTGGCTCCGTATGATCACAAAAAAATATGGAATTCTTCTCATTTTTGATGAAGTCATCACTGGGTTTAGGGTGCATTTCGGTGGAGCGCAAGCTCGGTTTAAGGTTATGCCTGATCTGACCTGTTTAGGAAAGATTATTGGCGGTGGTTTGCCAATCGGGGCCTATGGAGGCAGAAAAGATATCATGCAAATGATAGCACCAGCAGGACCGGTCTATCAGGCTGGTACTCTGTCAGGAAACCCGGTGGCTGTTGCTGCAGGAATTGAAACGTTGCGGCAGCTGAAAAAACCAGGTGTGTACAAGGAGCTAGAAAGAAAGTCCAAGGCGATCGCTGAAGGTCTAGGTGAAGCAGCTAAAGAAGCGAGGATCCCCTACTATCAAACCCGGGTCGGGGCGATGCTTGGTGGGTTCTTTTCAGGAAGCCCTGTTACTGACTTTGCCAGTGCAAAGAAATCTGATACGACTAAATACGCAATTTTTTTTCATGGCATGCTACGAAACGGGGTGTATGTAGCTCCATCTCAGTTTGAAGCCATGCTGCTGTCCACCGCACATTCTGATTCCAAGATTAAGCATACGATTTCTGCTGCTCGAAAAGTTTTTAAGATGCTGTAAATATTATGACAACTGCTGATGGCCGACCCCTGGTTTTACTGTCCCTCCGTCAGTTTTGATATCATTATTTTATAGTGATATCTTGACAGACGGTCTTAGAAGGCTTCTCAAACCCGACGGCTACTCCCTCCTCCCCAGCGAACCGCTTTTGTAGGAGGTCTTTCTTGACTTATTTCTTTGAATGACGAAGAATTGATGGAACTCTCTAAATAATTTTCTGAAAGACCGCTGTGAAATCGGAGAAGTGCGGTGGTCGTTCGATCACGTTGACAGTCAGGCGATCAGATTTCTTTCGCACTTCTTGAATGAGGATGGAGGTAGTGCCGATAAATATCATTTGCCAAACCAATGAAAAAACGCGAGAAGATGGCATGGATTGGCGATGAGAAGTGGGAGCTTCCTGCTCAAATAGAAGCACAGGAAAGTTGGCTGCTTGAGAATGAAGTTAGTCTAGCTGTATATACTTACTGATCCAGGAATTCCCGATGCTGTTCAGAGTTCTGGATGCCTGGATTCGAAGTCAGGTCAGGTCGATACAGCTCAAGAAGTGGAAGAACCCGCGGAAGTTTCAACGGGTCCTGGTCACCCATGGCTTCAACCCGTTGGACGCCAGACGGATCTGGGTCAGGATGAGCCAATAGCAATCGGTGACCAAGAAAGAACTGTGTTTCGTCAAGAACCTTCTATGGTTCGGAGACCGGGGGCTCCTTTTCCTCCATGAATTCAGAGTGGCTCAATCGCAGTCAAAAGTTCGGTTCCTGATCGAAGGGCAGCTTACCAGGACGGTAGGACCCGATCTGTTGAGAGGGGGCAGCCTCTATAGCTTCCCCATACCAAATTCAAAAAGCGCTTTTGAAATTCCTATTTCTCAAAGTGAGGAGATTTGTTGAAAATGCAAAAACTAAAAAAAATTTCCGTTAAAAATTTTACGGCTTTCCTATTGATACTACTGCTTTTATCTCCTGGGATTGCTTCTTCGGAAGAGCGGCCGAGTGTCATGTTTATGATTGCGGAGCAACAGATCGGCCAGGAAATCTTCATCTACTGGTGGGGCTTGTTCAACAGGGAAATCGATTTTAAAGCGCAGAGTTTCGATATGGCAGTAGGAGAAACTATTCTCAAAGAAGAATTTCTGAATGAAGGTTTTAATGTGGTCGATATTTCGAATGTATCGGAAAAAATTACAGTCTCCAAAGCCTATAACATAGTAGACATCACAAAAAATGCCGCAATTGAAATTGGAAAAGACGTCGGCGCTGATGTCGTTATCAAAGGAAAAGTGATCGCCAAACGAGGGCCAACCAACAAAGGCAGCAATGTTGGGACATACATGGCGGACATCACGGCAACGGCATTTCAGGTAAAAGATGGTTTGGTGCTAGGGTCGGGGCGAGCAAATGGCGTATCCCGCCATATTTCTGAGGTCACGGGGGGAAGTCAGGCCATTGAAAAGGCATCTCAAAAGCTGGCCGGAAAAATGATTGAGCAAATTAATAGAAAAATCGGGCAGTGATACTTTATATCAGAGAACTGCCACTAAAATTTTTCGCGGGAGGCCCAGCCGTATGATTGGAAAAAACGTCAGGTGTATACTCATATTCACCGTCATCACCTCGTTCTCCGTGGGATGCGCTATTGGGCCACGCGTGATTCCAACGAATCCGGGCAATCCAATTGGAAGTGTGGCGATTCTTCCCATGCTCAATAATTCTGATGATGTCGATGCACCGACGCGTGTTCGAGAGGCATTCTACAACCGCCTATCAAGATATCACTATAATGTTCAAGCCTTGAAGGAAACCAATGACATCTTGAACCTTCAAATGGGCATCACCATGGGAAGGCAACTTGATCTGACGACGGCACAGCAAATTGGCGAAACACTTGGGGTTGACGGTGTCTTTTACGGCTATCTTCTCAATTTTGATGAAGTGACAACAGGCGTGGTCAATACCTACACAGTCCGCATGGGTTGGAAGTTGGTCAATACCAAAACAGGAAATATTTCCTGGGGGAAAGGCGTCGGTGTGCGAAGCAGCCAGTCCATCGGAGGATTGGCGCGTTTAGCTTCTAGCGAAGCGGAAGAAGTTGGTCCCCTGCCTGGCTCAGTAAATCCGATGAAAGAAATGCCTGGCTTGAACAAGTGGATCTCGATGGGCAATCGATCGACCGGCTTGGTCGATGGATTGATCATGGGCATCGGCGGAAAAGTCGTTAGCGGAATTACAGGAAAGAACTTAGAAAGCGAGATGAATTTTGCACTCAACCATCTCTTTCCTGGCATGCTCATCGGCCCCGGGGTTCAAGCCAGCGTGGCAAGCAAAGCGGAGATGAAATAGCGCATTTTCAACACGGGATTTCCATCATCACAAGAGGAGTTTCAAAAAATGAGTAGAGCTAAAGTGTCCGATTGTCTATCAGCATTGATAATCACAACTCTGATTTTTTCCGGATGTACATCTATGGGCGGCACTGTCAAAAAAGACGAGTCGCTCACAGATCAGACAGAGAAACTTGAGGCAGCTGGCTTAAACTACTCGGGCCCGGCGTATACCATCGGCATCATTTCACTTGGAAACAAGACGCCTTCCAAGGTGTTGGGTATCGGTGAAGCAGCAACCGATATCCTGAGGACAAGCCTGAAGCAAGCAGGCTTTGAACCGATCATGCTCACAAAAGATGAGCTCAAACAACAAGATGCCATGATCGAGTTACAACAGTCTGGTATCGTTAAAACCGGAAAAAAAGAAGCGACTGAAGGCTATGATTCAATCGATTTTCGTATTTCAGGCGCCATCACTTCCTATTCGGAGCTCTCCGAAGGCAGTAATATAATCATTACCTCAACCAAAACGCAGATTGCCCGGGTGGGTGTGGACTATGCCTTGGTCGATATCGCTTCAGGCAAAACATTGGTTGCAAAATCTGGTCAGGGAGAATACAGAAAGAAGACCCGCAAAGTATTAGGTCTTGGCGATAAATCGAGCACGGATACCAGTCTACGGCAGGGCGCACTGCGGGATGCCATGAATAAAGCTGTTGAAGCCATGATTCTTGAATTGAGTAAACGGCCTTTTCAGGGTCGTGTTCTAATCATGGATGGTGATGCCGTGATCTTCAAAGCCGGCACACGTTCGAAGCTGGACTCTGGTGCCACCTTGGCCGTTTATCGGCCAGGAAAAGAGTTGATTGATCCTGACACAGGTCGCTCACTTGGAAAACGTGAAAAGAAGATTGGCGAAATTCAACTGAGCAGCCACACAAATGAGAATGTTTCCGAAGGAAGTATTGTCAGTGGCGCAGATTTTAGAAAAGGTGACATACTCAAGGCAATCAAGTAACAAAACAATCAGAAGCTTCTTGGTAAAAAGCGGGCTGTTTTGGGCGTGATGGACAATAACACCCACACGAACAAAACGGCCCGCTTTTTTATAGAGTTCGGCCTGTGTTCTTGCTTTAATTTAGGCAAGAGGTTCAGGGCACGTGTTTCACGAGATAATGGGAGTGTAATTAAATTTTTTGTTGACTCATCCGCTCCGCCACCCGTTTTTATCCGTGACTATATGTGTTGACTGCTAGTCTGATTCGCTTAGATCCATACCTATGCAAGCTGGTGCTTTAGATTGCACTGGATAGCATAAAAGAAGGATTGCCTCACCTCTATTGTTTGTCTCTTATCCGACGCCTGCTGACAGGCCCCAGGGGGTAGACGCTCTAATCATCTGGAAGACCTTGTTTTGAGCGTAGCGAGTAGGTCTGCTCTTTAAGGCTTTCGTTCACCCCATCCAATGAAGCCGGTTTGGACGTCAATGGCTTTGGTTACTTTCCCCGAAAGGAAAGGCACTCGGTTGCCGATCCGAAACCTCGTATCTATCGTAAAGCCAAATTATGGTTAATTCTTTCAATGTAGTCGGAAGCAGAGATTGATTCATGATCGCCGCGAAAGTTTAGGAGAGGGATTTTAAATGGCATTCAACCTCGCCCCAACATCGTCCTTTCTTCGAGACCAAGCTCATCAAGGAAGGGAAATAGGGGTCAGGATATTTGCCTTATGATCATTTTTCAACAGGGAAGCGGAATATTAAACGGGGTTTCACTAAAGTAGATGCGGGCAAGCCATGCTCTCTTGGTAGGTACCAAGTGATGGTTTCAGGTTTCGAGAAGGGCCTCACCGATCCCTCTATGCGAAGAATGGCCACGCATTGTAGTGGTGGTTGAGTAAGAAATCCTCAGTGGGATGACATTCTGTGCCATGACCGAATGAACTCACTCTCTTGTAGACCGAGTACTCACTCAATGAGTAGGACTTGAATAAAAGAGGTGAGTTAATAGTTAGGTTAAGGAAGGAAGAGGAATGACTCTTTGCTTAATCGTCGTCGTCGTCATCTTCGTCCTCAGCATCCATGGCCGCCTGCCGCATTTGTTCTTCCATCGCATTGTGAATGAGCATACGCATGAACATTGAAATGACTGAGCCTTTTTCCAGGGTACCTCCAGGAGGTATGGCAATTTTCCCTTCCTCAACCATTTTATCCAGCCATTTTTTTTGATCAGGTGCGACGTGGATTTTAATTTCAATCAACGGCACTTTGCCAAACATATCCATAAAAACGGTCTCCTAGTATCCAGGGAAAATGAAACGTTTCGATTGCAGTCTGGTGTTGATAACACCATGTGCCTGTTTGGTTTGTCAATGAAAGGTGACGGAAGATTCTCGTGAGGCGAGTTAAGTAGGGTGAGAAAAGAAAAAACTCGGCGAAGCTATTCTAGCCCAAGGACATTGTTCATGGAGTAAAGTCCCGGAGGTTGTTTGACTACCCATTCGGCAGCGCGGAGAGCGCCACGGGCAAAGGTGTCGCGGGTATGAGCACGGTGGGTAATTTCAATCCGTTCACCAGGTCCACCAAATAGGATAGTATGATCTCCGACGATATCTCCAGCTCGTATTGTTTGCATGCCGATTTCACGGGTTTTGCGTTCTCCAGTGATGCCATGCCGGGCATAGACCCCGACTTCCTTGAGGTCCCATTCCATACCGTCAGCTAAAGCTTTTGCTAGCTTGAGCGCTGTTCCGCTTGGAGCATCCTTTTTTTTGTTGTGATGTGCTTCAATCACTTCGATGTTATATGTCTCACCGAGCGATTTAGCGATTTTTCCAATCGTGTTGACGAGGACGTTGATCCCCACACTCATATTGGGTGAAAAGACGCAAGGAACTTTCGTGGCTAACGATTTGAGTTGTGTGAGTTCTTGATCAGAAAAACCCGTGGTCCCTATCACCATCGCTTTCGACGCTTTGACCACTTTCTCAAGATTCGCAAGGCATGAGGCTGGACCAGTGAAGTCAATGACTACCGCACTGTCTTTAAGAGAATCGGAGATATCCTCACTGAGAAGAATGCCGGTTTTCCCGACTTGCGAGATTTCCCCGGCGTCTTTTCCTATTGCAGGATGCCCCTTCATTTCAATGGCACCCGATAATGAGAGGCCATCACTTTCCTGAGTCAAGGCGACAAGGCGCATACCCATGCGACCAGCAGCACCTGCGATGATTGTTCGCACCATTGCCCTACAAAATCCCTGCTTGCTGCAAGGCTTCTTTTAGCTTCGGCCGGCAATCATCAGCGAGGGGAGTGAGAGGCAGGCGGACTTCTTCTGATATTTTTCCCATCATCGCTAGTGCAGCCTTCACGGGAATGGGGTTGGTTTCCAAGAATAAGGCGCTGAATAAGGGTGTCAATTTGTAGTGCAGGGTTCGAGCCTGTTCATAGTCACCCTTCAAAGCCGCTGAAACCATGCCAGCCATATCAGTTGGCGCAACATTGGCTGTTACGGTGATGACCCCTTTTCCGCCAAGTGCCATCATTGGAAGGGTCAAAGGGTCATCTCCTGAGAGAATCAGAAACCCTTTTTTAGATCCGTGAATAATTTCCGAAACCTGTTGCAGAGATCCACTGCCTTCCTTGATCCCGACTATTGATGGAATCTGAGACAGGCGTGCCGTTGTGGTTGGTAACATATTGATGCCAGTGCGTCCTGGGATGTTGTAAAGGATTTGTGGAAGATCAACAGCCTTAGCCACAGCTTCGAAATGACGGAAGAGACCTTCTTGTGTTGGCTTATTATAATACGGGGTGATCAGTAGTGCGCCGTCTGCTCCCACCGCTTTGGCATGCTTGGTAAAAATAATGGCTTCGTCTGTAGAGTTCGAGCCGGTACCTGCAATGACGGGTATTCGCTTACGAACGATTTCGACCGTCACTGCGATGACGCGTGCATGTTCTTCTGCTGTGAGGGTGGCAGACTCTCCAGTTGTTCCACACGGTACAATACCATTGGTCCCATTCTTGATATGAAACTCGATGAGTTCAGCCATAGCTTTTTCATTAAATTTCCCATTGGAGAAGGGCGTGACAATCGCGACTAGTGAACCAGAAAACATAATCTCAGGGTACCCTCAAGTAAATATTTCTGGAATGGATTCTCCGCGAATCAAATCTTCGTACGTTTCTCGTTCTCGAATGACCATGATCTGCTTGTCTTTCACGAGCACTTCAGGAGTCTTAGGTCTGGAGTTGTAATTTGAAGCCATGGTAAATCCATAGGCCCCGGCACTCATGACAGCTAGGAGGTCTCCAGGTTGTGGCTGTGGCATTTTCCGGTCTTTGGCTAAAAAATCGCCTGATTCGCAAATAGGCCCCACCACGTCAACGGTATGGATGGGAGCTGATTCATTCTTGCGTGCGGGCTGGATCTCATGATGGGCTTCATACAAACTCGGACGAAGTAAATCGTTCATGGCTGCATCGACGATGACAAATTGTTTATTGGCGCCCTCTTTGTTGTTGAGCACTTTTGTCACGAGGATTCCTGCATTTCCCGCAATGGAGCGCCCCGGTTCCATAATAATTTGGCACGAGGCAGTTTGAAGTAGCGGGGTAATGGCCGCAGCTAATTCATTGGGGTGAGGCGGGGTTTCATCCGAATACGTAATGCCCAGGCCTCCTCCGATATTCATGTAGCGAATCTTTAGATCTTGGGATTGCAACGTCTTGATGAGGCTTAAAATCTTCTTGATGGCGTCAACAAATGGGGTGACTTGCGTCAATTGCGAGCCAATATGACAATGCACCCCCACAACTTCGATGTAGGGAAGTTGGTTGGCTAGCTCGAATTCTTTAAGAGCGTGGTCAGCGGCTATGCCGAATTTACTTTTTTTCAACCCAGTCGAAATATAGGGATGGGTTTGCGGGTCAATGTCGGGGTTGATGCGCAAAGCCACACGCGCTCGAAGCCCCATGGCTTGGGCCACCTCATTGATTTGTTGAACTTCTCCAGACGACTCGACATTGAACATCAGGATGTCAGATTCTAAGGCATATCGAATCTCTTCTGGTGATTTTCCCACTCCGGCAAAGACTATTTTGTTCGAGGGAACTCCTGCTTT
>JAJDBQ010000193.1 GCA_029261255.1 Nitrospirales bacterium | reverse complement strand
AGAACGTGGGGAGGAGGCCTGACCAGGCCGAACAGCGTCACGCTGGGCACGGCTCATCCTGAGATCAAACACCTGCCGACGCTATTTCGCCAAGGGCCGAATCAATGAATGACGTAATGAGGGGTTTTTAGAGGTGGCCTTAAATGTGCCTTTACTCCTGAATCCTTGCGAAGACGTGGTCGTTACATATCAGGATTGGTGGAGAATCCTGGAAATATTCCGTATGAAGGCCTATGAATGGCGGAGTTAACCCGTGAAGAAATATTACGTCAGATTCGCGAAAGGATTTTGGCCTTTGCGACATCTCGTGGTTTAAGGGATGAAGCCGAAGATTTGGCCCAAGATGTGCTGATCGTCTTACACGAAAAATATCCCAACGTGACCGAATTGACCGAGCTGGTTCCTCTGTCATTTCAAATTCTTCGATATAAAATGCTGGATCGCCATCGAAAAAAGTTGAGACGAGGGGAATATAACCAAGAATCGGTCGATGACCATCCGCTAGTGGATCCTAAAGATGATCCGTCTCTACAAGCCGAACAGAAGGAGCAGGTCACGCAATTGATTGCGGCGTTATGGCAATTAGGGGAGCGGTGCCAAAAATTATTTCGATTGAAATTGGAAGGACATACCTTCGCAGAAATTACGAAAATTGTGGGTGAACATTCGATCAATACGATCTATACGCGAGATGCACGGTGTCGTAAGCAACTTTTGAATCTGATGGGAGGGCAATGGGAAATTATTCCTTTAGATGGGAAAGGACAGCGCTCCAATAAGGATGCGGTTGGCTAATGCCCAAATCACTTGAACAGATCCTCGGTGGGTATGCCACAGATACGTTGACCAATGACGAGAACCGACAACTCATGGAAGCGGCGCTTCATGATCAGGCGTTATTTGATGCCTTGGCTGATGAGGAGGCCTTAAAGGCTCTACTGGCCAATCCAAAAGCGCGTCAACAAATCCTAGCGAGTCTTCTCGAATCAGAAAAATCTCTATGGGTGGCACCGTCTTATCCGTCGTGGTTCAGCTGGTTTCGTCAACCATCATTTCTTGCATGGGTGGGCAGTATCGCTGCCATGGGTCTTGTTCTCATTTTTGGTTGGCAAATGGAGAAAGAGTGGGGCTCATTCGTTGAGCAGGAAGAGCAGGCTGAACGCTCTCAGGCTAACGATCATGAGACGAATGCAGTGGCATCTCGGCCTCAAACATCTCAAGGAGCCGCAATTCAGGAGAAACTACAGGATAAACAGAAGCAAGGGCAACCGGAACCCGAGGGAGTTGCGGGCCTATCTTCCCCAATTCCTTCACGTTCCTCATTATCAACCAAGAAGGCATCAAAAAAATCGTCAAGCGGGCGTCAACCTTCAGCGCAGGTTCCTTCTAATGCTCTCCTACGAGAAGAGGGCAAAAAAGAACGTCGGTCGAAGTCCCAAGAATTGGCATCTCAGAATCCTGCGGCTGCTATTGTTCAAGATGTTCCGAAAGCAGAACAACGCCTCGCACAATCTATGCCCTCTCCAGCAAACGAAGAACTAGACCTCCAGGATCTGACTCAGCCGTCTTCGTCTGCGGGAGGCGATGCCATCTCATCTCCTCAAGTTAAGGAAATAGTGAGTGCCAAGAAACGCACACGGGTGGATGTCGTAGGCGGAAAATTAGACGGTGGGCGAACCCAGCAAGGTCGAGACAAAACGGTTTCTGAAGTCCCAAAGACATTGTCAGCTGAAGTCGCAGCTGTCAAAAAAAACCAGGATGTTGTTCAGTCGTATTCGCAGGGGCAAACGAAAGGGATTCGCTATCGCTTTGTTCAGCCAGTCCAGGATGGCAAAAATAAGACCATTGATGTGACTGAATTCTCAGGGAAATGGTCGAAACTTCACGTCGTCATTGAATCGAATGTATCCGGGCATCTCTATGTGTTGACCACGTTCGGAAAGGGTAAATGGCAATGGATACGGCCAGGGTCCCAAAAGGTTACGGTGTTAGCTGATGGAGCCATCAAGATGAAAGGCTTTCGGGCAGTGAATTATGCCTTAAGCCAAGTGACCAATACGTTAGGGAAACCCGTGGTGTCTTCTATCACGGTGTTACTGTCATCGATACCGATCGCGGACTTAGAAAAATGGCTTGACCGCGGTCTAAGCCGTCAACAATTTGAAGGAAATCTTATTGAGTCTCGTGGAACAGATACATTTGTGATTAACCCCTTGCTAGAATCCGGAGTTCCTTTGCAGGTTGATATCTCGTTGGAAGTAGAAAAGCGTTCAAGTAAAGTGTTAGAGCCAGACCCACCGAATGAGTTTTTTCAGTAAAACGTTAAGCATTATGCCTACAAGAAGTAAGGGGTCGTTCACTATTGTCCACTGACCACTCGATTTTTCTTCCCCAAAGACTGCTGCCGTCGTCTTCTTGCCAAGTATTATTTTTATCTTTTACGAAAAATTCATCAAGGAGTTGTGCTCGTCCGCATGATTTTGGCGCCGATATGTATCTGTTGAGATATCATCTGTATCTAGCTCGATGAGAGAACAACGCATGCTAGATCGTTCGATTTGAACGAGTTCTACCTCTGTTCATAAGTGTTTTAGGCAATCGTACGATCTAGTCAAGGATGAAGCTCTTGGCATAAATAATGCTCCTTTGTTGATATGTCCATAGTATTTTATGTCTTTTCCGATAGATTATTTTTCATATCAGTACAACAGAGGGAATTGAAGAGTAGACCGATGATGCCGCAGTTCTCTAGCAGTTTTGTCATTATTTTCCTGAGTCTTCTGCTGACGTCGGTCTCTTGTGGGAAAACTTTTAGCTCAAGGGGTGATGTTCAATATTTGGATCAAGGGTTCGATGAGGAAACACGGCAGACGTTTTACCATGTGGCACAAGGGACCAGATTGCTTCGGCATTCATGGTTCATTGCCTTAGAACAAGCGACGAATACCGATCGTTTTTTTAGTGAAGAAAACCTGAAGCGATTTGGTCTTTTTCTAGATCGTACCACCTTAAACAATCCTGATCAGTTGCCGGTAGGGTTTGCCAAAACGGTTGACCTCATAGAGGGAAGAGCTTACGTGGGTTTGACTTGTGCGGCTTGTCACACCACGGAAATTTCATACAACAATCAAACGATCAGGATCGATGGCGGTCCTTCTTTGTTTGATGCCATGTTGTTTGCTGAGGAAGTCGGTGAGTCGCTCAATGCTTTGGTTGGGGAACATTCGGATATAGGGAAGTTTGCGCGATTTGCCAAAGCTGTGCTGAATGAGGAATGGAGTGAAGTCGGACAAATACAATTACATGGCACCCTGTTGAAAGCGTTGGAGAAAAGATTGGGGCCTCAACGTGTGGCTGAAGCTAGCGAGATGAATCTGTACCCCACTGAATGGGGACCTGGTCGATTGGATGCGTTGGGCAGAGGAGGAAATACTATTCTTTTCCAACTCGATAGGCACAACCTACGTCCAGCGAATGCCCCGGTAAGCTATCCGGCAATTTGGAGCACTTGGATTCTATCCCGAGTTCAATGGAATGGAGCCGTGAGACAGCCTATGGGAAGAAATCTCCTACAAGCGCTTGGCCTGGGTGCAAATTTAAGCTTTGATTCAACCAATAATAAGTTTTGGACAAGTGCAAATGTCGTGGATCTATCGCGGATTGAGAAATTGGTTCAACAACTCAAGCCTCCAGTCTGGCCAGAGAAGGTTTTGGGAGTGATCGATCAAGCTAAGGCCATTCGAGGAGCGAGATTGTATGAGCAACACTGTGCTCATTGTCATGTGTCAAAACTGACAGAGTCCAAAGAATCTGGCAAGCAATTTAAAGAGGTAAATCTCATCCCTTTGACAGAGATTGGAACGGATCCTCTTTCGGCGACAAATTTCCATCAACGGACTGTCAATACTGGTCCGCTCGGATTTGGTCTGCTCACCGTCGCGGATACTGCAGAATATCTCACGACTCAAATTCTTGATGGTCAATATAAAGAACATGGGATTTCTCAAGAAGAGCAGAGAGAATGGAATGGATATCGTCCAAACACGATAGAAGGGCGGTTAGCCTATGTTGCACGACCTCATAGCGGAGTCTGGGCGTTGGCCCCTTATCTACACAATGGTTCGATTCCTAATCTCTTCCAACTCTTCTCACCACGAGAAGAACGCGAGAACGTGTTTTATGTGGGTCATACGGAATACGATCCAAAGCAAGTAGGCTTTGTCTCTCAAAAAATAGATGAGACTGACTTTAAATTCGTAACGACTATTCCTGGCAATTCCAATTCCGGTCACGAGTTTCGTGATGGCCCGAGAACGAACGGAGTCATTGGGCCTGCATTGTCTGACCAGGAGCGATGGGATCTCATCGAGTACCTGAAAACGCTTTAATGATGAATGGCGGTCTTGAGGCATTGATCTGATGTATGCCCTGTTGGCAGGCATGATTTTTTCTTTGATTGGCTGTGACACACTTCCAACGCATCCTCACGATGACGTTCATAAGATTCACGCAGCGATCATTGAACAACATCAATCAAGCAAATACCCAATATTAGATTCCAATCTTCCCTATTTCAGTGAGCAGGAATATCAGGATGAACAGGTTTTGTCGTACCTCATTGCCGATGAAGCCATGTATACCGTGAATCGCAATTATGATGAAAACCTCAACGTAGCCTCGAGAGAGGCTCATCCGAAAGAACATGGCTGCGTCAAGGCAGAATTTCATACCTATAAAAATTTAAATCCCAGTCTTGCTAAAGGGGTGTTCGCAAATGGACAAGCCTATGAAGCCCTCATCCGTTTTTCAAATAGCAGTGAAAACCCGACGGGGAACGACCACGATAATGATGCCAGGGGAATGGCCATTAAACTTATCAATCTACTCGATAAGAAACATGGAAGAAGAGACGAGAAGCTTCGAATGATGAACCAAGATTTCATCATGATCAATCATCCGGTTTTTCTTCTTGATGATCCTTCAGACTATTTGTCGTTGGTTCGGGCGCAAAACAGTTCAAGTGCGTTGGTCAAACTGTTTGATATCCCCATTGCTCTGGGATTCCGGGGTATGTGGAATGCCTACCATACGATCAATCAGGACCCAGTGATGAATCCTTTGCTCACGCAATATTATTCCATGGTGCCCTATCGCCTCGGAAATAACGAGGATCAAAAGCGAAGAGCGATTAAATTCTCTGTGAGGCCTATTCCTCCTAATACGAAGAATTACTTAGAGGTGGCTCAGTCATGTGTCGAAGTTAAACGTGTTGAGTCTGAAGCACATGATAAGAATTATCTTAGAACGGCATTATTCACAGTGTTAGAGAAAGACAGTGCCTGCATGGAATTCTTGATTCAAGAAGGGGATGAGGCGATGAGCGTCGAAAACTCTCAAGTTGAATGGGATTCGCCGTTCACGCCCGTCGCGTTAATCAAGATTCCCCGTATTTATCCTGACGAAGAAGATTTCGATGAAATAAAGAAAGTTGAGAAATCTTGTGAAGATGAATCTTTTGACCCGTGGAATGCTCGTGACGAACACCGTCCCTTAGGGGTGGTTAATCGTCTGCGAAAAGTCATCTATCCTATCGTCAGCGATTACAGACACTGTCTGAATGATCAGGAAAGTGAAGGATGCCCTGGTAAAACAGACGAAGAATGAGACGGGACAACGCCCTGATTCTTGCGGCAGAAAATCAGGGCAAGATCTGAAGCTTACGAATTGAAATGCTCCAAGGAGGGAAGCGCTATGAATGTCTTGCAATTATTGAAAAATCTAGGAATCTGTTTTGCGTGTGCAATCTTTGCGGGTTGCTCCTATGTTTCACACGGATTCCCTGATGAAGATCGTGGCGCACTTCCTACGGAAGCAGTCGATCTTTATGGGGACATGGCCAAGACGATTGTTTACCCAGAACAAAATTGGGATCCCTCAGATAGTCTTTGGTTCTATACCACTTCTCAAGGTTCAAATTTAATGGACTATGAGATTTTCAAACACGTAGAACAAGCGGAAAGTCCTATCAAAGAGGAAATAAGGTTATTTCGGGACAATAACAATATGCATAAGTTTCGTTTTTTAACGCAGAAAGTCACATCTGGGAACGAGGATGGGTTACCTGTTGGTTGGGTAAAGGATTCCTACGACGGAAAAGACCATATCGGTTTCACGTGTGCGGCTTGTCACACGACACAAGTCAATTATAAGAACGTTGGTATTCGCATTGATGGAGGGCCTTCAATGGCGGATATTCAGACGATGTTTAAAGAGCTTGAACATGCGTTGTTAAGCAGTTTGTATGATGAGAATGATCACGGGAAGTTTAATAGATTAGCCGCTAATGTGTTGTCGGCTGATGCCACCGACAGCGAAAAACTAGAATTTCGTGATGTTCTGAAAAACCAATATATGAGAATCAGGGCGTTTAATGAAAAGGACGATCCTAAAAAAGGAGAGATTGACCCGCCCCATACAAGAGTGAATGGTCCCTATGGGCATGGGCGTTTGGATGCATTTGGGCGTATTTTCAATAGAATAGAAGGGGTTCGTTCGCCATCAAGCGTGAATCAGTATCATCCAGCGAATGCTCCTGTCAGCTATCCGTTTCTTTGGGATACGCCGCATCACGACTTTGTGCAATGGAATGGGATAGCTGGGAATACAGGAGTAGGAGGCCTTGGCCCCTTGGGTCGGAATGCAAGTGAAGTCCTTGGTGTGTTTGCCACTGTTCATGCTGGAACTGAAGAGACTGGGGCAATTGCCACAGGTTTAGGATTTGGCAACTATTCCTCATCGATTCGGAAATGGAATCAGGTGGGTTTAGAACGGAAGATCAAGCACCTCTGGTCACCGTCGTGGGAGCAGTTAGCAACCGACAATGTGTTGCCGAACATTAAAGGCTTCCCCAACGATGAGGAAAAGAGAGCAGAATTAATACGTACAATACAGGCGGCAAATGAAAATGAATTAGATACGTTGACGAAAGAATTGTCTGATTGGAGCCTTGGTTTGGCCGTCTTTAAAAAATATCAATGTGCGGCATGTCATCACCCCATTGATCGAACCGATAGTGGACGACGAGTGGTCTCTGAATTCTCGAGTGTCGATATGATCGAGACAGACAAGGGAATGGCGCACAATGCCATTCACTATTGCAGCCAAAGTGATTTCCCCGAAGTTCCGAAGGATCAGCGATGCAAGGACAATCAAAAAGGCATTAAAGGAGCAGATGCAGTTACTCATTTAACTGGGGAAGTTCTGGCGAACGGGGTTGTGTGGGATCTCCCGCTCTTAGCGGTTGCATGGGGTAGTAACCCGTTGAAATCCTGGTTTCCTTTTATGACTGAGGAGGCGGAAAGGCATATTGACTTTGAGATTGTTGATGAAAAACAGACTTCAACCGAAAAGTCGCTGTATGTCTATAAAGGCCGACCGTTAAACGGAATTTGGGCAACAGCCCCGTATCTTCATAACGGTTCGGTGCCAAACCTCTATGAGTTGTTTCTCCCAAGCTCCTGTGAAGACAGAGACGGCAAACAGTTACAGCAGGGAATCAATTGTCGCTCAAGAACTTTCACCGTAGGGAACCGGGAATTAGATATTGAGAAGATCGGGTTTCTACCGCTCGATAAAAACAAATTCCCTAACTTAGTATTTGATACATCACTACTTGGGAATTCAAATAAAGGACACGAATACGCAGCTGGCGCTACACCAATTATTAATACGGATCAAGATGGGAAGGCCATACGCAAAGCCAACGGTCAGTTCGAAGTAGAATATTTTGAACCAATGAAACATCATGAACGAATGGCCTTGATCGAGTATATGAAAAGTCTGTAGTCGTCCATTAACTGTCAGTAGGATTTGTCTGGGCATCCCACAAGGCAATGCTCTCGTGGAAGTAAATTGTTCTTGTGCGAATGGATGATGGGCTTGGAATTCCAATAGGAACGAACTGAAGCAGAAATATTTCTTCAAAAAATCTATTCAGACAAATCAAGAGCTTGCCTCGGTCATTTAGACACTAGACTCTAGTAAGGATCTTGGGATCTTGACGTTTTGGATTAGATTGGCCGATTTATAATAGCTGGTTGAGTGTTTCTCCCCAGGAGATAGTCTTTCTTAATACTGTCCTGAAGAGATTAGAGAAGTCGTGCCATCTCCTCTTGTGAACGGCATCGGGCCGTGTTTGAGAGGGAGCCAATCATCAAGGGTACATGCCCTTGGAAATGCATTGTGTTTGGGTTTTTTATGGAAGGTATCGTTAGGGAATTAGGCGCTAATCAGTACGGGTTTGGTCGGGAGTTCTAATTGGTTCTGTCCTAATTGTTCATGCGGGTACTGATTGGGCTGGGAATGGATTGGGGTCTTGAAGAGGAATTGAGCATGAGATGAAAGCAATGCTGGTTTAAAGGAGATTATTCAAGATGGAAGTTTTCGCATGATGTTTTTTTTCTGAGAAAGAGCCTGTTTCTATAAGAGAAGCATTGGGTTGCCATGGCAGCCACTGGGATGCTGATTTTTCTAAGAAAGTGAATGGTTCCATAGGAGAGGCAAAAAGTGACCATGGCAACCACTGGAATGCTGAAAAATGGGTGCCATCGATCAACGTAAAGATAAAATCCAAGATGCCCATGGTTCAATAGGTGCAAAAAGACTAAATGAATCATATAGATGCCAAAGCTTGAGGCACTAATGGATCGCACCGCAGAAAGTACTCTCTCGTCTTTTGCCATTCGGTAGTTTTCTACAACATACCGAATCACTAGAAAAACTGAGCCGGCCAGAACAATAACATTAGGAGCAAGGGGACTGTAAAAGTACCCTGAATACATCCCTCCATTTCTGGTCGTGAGGACATACGTGCCGACTGCCGTTATGGCTATACAAATGAAGGCAAAAAAACAAGCTGTGACGACTTTATTTTTGCTTAGATGTTGCTTCGCCAAAATCCAGCCTAATAGTAAATACCCTGAATAGCCAGCCAAGAATTTAAGCGGTATCGCACTCTTTGTCTCAGTGAAATATTCGAACATTGGGATGAAGGAAGCCGTCAAAAGCCATAGCGCTACGCCATAGGACAAAACCGTTTTGTCACAATGCCTCACGATCACTCTCAATAGAGGGACAGACAAATACGCGCCGATTAATGCATAGAGAAACCACAAGTGATAATAGGCGGGTTCATACACTAAGCTGACAAGAGAAAAAGATGAAAGGGAGGCGCTATGCTCGTAATATATTTTCCAAAGCATGAAAAACACAGACCATGCGAGAAGGGGTATCAGGACCGTGTTGACACGCTTTAAAAAAAAGACTTTCAGGGAATAATTTTTTTGGAGTAATAGGAAACCAGAAATCATAAAGAAAAGAGGAACGCACATTCTTAACGCCGAATCATACATATTGCCTATCCACCAAGAGGTCTCAGAAATCTGGTTATACTTGTAGAGTGTTGGTCCTGTTGTGTGTATAAAAACCACTCCAATTGTTGCGAGTACTCTTATCCATTCAACCCATAGAATTTTTTCGTCTTGATTTTCCATAATTTTTTATACGAGTAACGCGATAAATTTCACAACATGTACTAGAGCATCAACCGATGGTTCAAAATGTCAGACGACTGCATTGGCAAACAGCGGCTGAGGTGATTGCCTCGCATTCACTGGCTTTAGAGTTACTTTTTCAAAGTTGTCTGACGTCTTGAGTAATTCTGTCAAAAATAAAAGTGAGATCCCACCCTCCAAAAGAGTGGTGTCCACTTGTTCTTTCGGTCCTGATGTGAACCTGAAAGGATTTGGGAAGTCGTGCCATCTCCCCTTGTGAAGCGGCATAGGGCCGTGGAACAAAAGGAGGAGAGTTATGACTGTCAAAAGTCGTGGGGAAAGAGTTTTAGGTTGGGTTTTAGGGAGTGGATTTGCTGGAGCTTTGGCTCTGATGAGTGCGATTTCATTGGGGTTGGTGTCCGTTCCTACTCCAGTGGCTTATGCGAGTGCAGAGTGGGTTGGAGATGAATCTGGAGCGTTAATAGTGTTTGACGACGAGGGAAAGTCGACTCAGGTTTTTCCACTCAAGCACACCAATGTCTCTATTCAAGTCAGTGGGCCACTTGCTCGAGCACAGGTGACCCAGCAGTTTGAAAATCCCTATTCCGACAAAATCGAAGCCGTCTATACGTTTCCTCTGCCGCAGAATGCAGCGGTGGATGATATGACACTCACTGTTGGCGATCGCGTTGTCAAAGGCACGATCAAAAAACGGGTAGAAGCTCGAGCAATCTACGAAGCCGCAAAACGACGTGGCAATGTGGGAGGGTTATTGGATCAAGAGCGTCCCAATATTTTTACGCAGTCTGTCGCCAATATTCTTCCAGGGGAGCAGATATCCATCACTATCAGTTATGTGCAGACCCTGTCTTACGACGACGGAACATATTCGGTAGTTTTTCCCATGGTGGTGGGACCGCGATATATTCCAGGCCGGCCGTTTGATCACACTCCATCTTTGGGCGGTGGTTGGGCTTGGGACACCGATCAAGTTCCTGATGCATCCCATCTTACCCCTCCTGCTTTGAAGCCGGACACGCGTTCGGGACATGACCTGTCTCTGTCGGTGAAAATCGAGGCTGGGGTGCCAATTCACGACATCAAATCAACAATGCATGAGATTGCGATAACCAATTCGACGGCTTCACAGATTGAAGTTCATCTCAATGAAGAGGCGACCATTCCCAATAAAGACTTCATCCTCACGTATGCAGTGGCGGGAGAAGATATACGTGATGCTGTTCTGACCCATCGCAAAGGAAAAAGTGGGTTTTTTACCTTGCTGTTACAGCCGCCGGATCGTGTGAAGACAAATGACGTGACGCCAAAGGAATTAGTGTTTGTGTTGGATACGTCAGGCTCCATGTCGGGGTTTCCTATCGAAAAGGCGAAAGAGACGATGCGCTTGGCCATAGATGGGCTCAATCCACGGGATACATTTAATCTCATCACCTTTGCAGGGAATACACATATTCTATTTCCCGAACCCGTTCCAGCAACCTCATCGAATGTGCGCAAAGCTCAACGTTTTCTGGAATCCCGCAGTGGTGGAGGCGGAACAGAAATGATGAAAGCCATTCGAGCTGCGTTAGATCAAAGTGACTCTCAGGAACATCTGCGAATCGTCTGTTTTATGACGGATGGGTATATCGGCAATGACATGGCGATTGTCAGGGAGATTCAGTTGCACCCCAATGCGCGAGTCTTTGCTTTTG
Source organism: Nitrospirales bacterium (assembly GCA_029261255.1). Lineage (GTDB taxonomy): Bacteria > Nitrospirota > Nitrospiria > Nitrospirales > UBA8639 > Nitrospira_E. The sequence continues at coordinate 9,358 of JAJDBQ010000193.1, read as the reverse complement.
GTATCGGGAATAGTGTCAATCGGTTTTTGTTAAACAAGATGGCGGAGCATGGCCGTGGTGAAGTGGAGTATGCGGGATTGCAAGATGATGGCTCGGCTGCGGCCCTCCGTTTTCATGAGCGTCTACAACATCCGTTGCTCACGGACATTTCAGTGGATTGGGATGATTTCGATGCCTCGGAAGTCTATCCCAAGCGATTGCCTGATCTGTTTAGTGCCAAACCCTTAATCATAACTGGACAATACACAACGCCTGGAAAAGCGACCATTCGCCTACGAGGAAAAGTCGCCGGTCATCCCGTCGTGCGAAAGATTGATGTAGAGTTCCCAGGCTTTGAACCCGAGCATGATGTGTTGGCGACCTTGTGGGCTCGTACGAAGATTGCTGATCTCATGGCACAAGATTACAACGGCATTCAGCAAGGAAATCCGAAATCAACTATTCGAGAGGCGATCACGGAAATAGGGTTGAACTATCGATTGATGACCCAATTCACCTCATTTGTCGCGGTGGAAGAATTAATCATCACTGAAGGTGGTCAACCGAGACGCGTCGAAGTACCAGTTGAATTACCAGTTGGCGTCAGCTATGAGGGAGTCTTTGGTGAAGAGGAAAAGCGTCAGGCTGGCTTCCGAAGTCGTGCAAAGCGACCTGCGACCAAAATGAGCAAGAGTCTTCTTGGTGGTGTCGTCGCTCAAGAAGCCTACAGTTCCGCTCCAGTCATGGCAGATAGCTTGGAAAGTGATAGTTCGACTGTAAGCCTCAATGAGCCTATATCTAAATTGGATTCTTCCTTATTAGCTATGGTGGAAAAGAAGAAAGAAGGAAAGGTCTTCTCTTCTGATGAGTTAAAAAAAAATCAAGAAGGAAAAGTCCTGGTCCAGGTGTGGCTGGCAGATACGAAAGAAGAGACCTTGCTTCAACTAAAAGAGTTGGGCTTCACATCTGTCGTACAACCCAGATCAGGTCACCTAGTGATTGGTTTTGTTCCAGTCGAACAATTGGAAGCCTTAGCTAAGTTATCAATTGTTCGTTATGTAACCCTGCAACCGACAGCGGCATAGTTATTCCTCTGTTCTTCTCAGGCGGCTCGGGTTTCTGCCCGAGCTGCCTTCCTTTCCTGCTTGTCTGTATGCTTTAAGCAGAAATCCATCTGTTAGTTATTGTTCAGGCGGATACCTGCTACAGACTATGAGTCTGACGATGAGGGCGTAGACGTAATGTCTAAAAATCTAAAAAGGTTCTTGCCCGGCGCGGAGTTTGGTGAGGGATTCTTTGACGAAGGCCAGGTCTTGACTGCCTGGTTCCATGTTTTGTGCGGCAAGTGACCAGGCTTCATCGGTTTCCTGTTTCCGGTCCAAATACCAAAGGGCGATGCCTCGATACCAATTGACGGCAGGTTGGTTTGGGAGATCAGCCAGAACGGTATCAAAATGATTCAGGGCTTCTTGAAAGAGTTTGGGATCATCGATTTTTCGCGAGTCTATTAATAAGACACCATAGTTATATCGAGCTTCATGTTGTTTGGGGTCTAATTCTAAGGCCTTGGCCCAGGCTTTTTGGGCCTCTGCTGCCCGCCCCAACGCTTGATAGGACCGCCCTGCCATAATTTGTCCTTCAACGTCATCAGGGTTTTCTTTGAGACGTGCCTCTAGTCTGGCTACCATCTCCATAGGGTTCGGTCCGCCTCCCATTTCTTCTTGGACGGCCATGAGTTTTTGGGCCGCCTGCATCTGCATCACACTGTAAATGCCGACGGAAGCCACCAAAACCACCAAACCGGATGCAATCGCCGGGATCCAGCCCTTTCGAGGCTGGGTTGCCTTTTGGTCGTGGGAGTGATCGCCATTTTTTTCTTTTTTGAGTGATTCCAAGCGATCTAACAATTGAAGGAGCCGATGTTCGTCTGTGGCCTTGAGTCGTTCATAGTCAGCGAGTTCCATCCGATGATGGGCACGCTCCATCTCTAGTTCTTGTAATGATTGATTGAGGGTCCCGCGTTCGACTTGGAGGTCGGCATATTCTTGTTCTTCGTTATCGTCTAGGCCAAAGGAAATTGGCGAAGGATCTCTACGCCAAAACGGGAGTGTGATGGCAAAGATCACAATACCCATGACGATGAGAAGCGGAGTGAGGAAGGTAATTATCGGAGGCATGTCAGGGAAGTGGTGCTTATGATTCGAGTTCGTGCTCGAGGCGTTGGCGAGCTTTTTCGTCTAAGGGTGGCGGTGGGGCCGTGGGGCTGGCTGGCGTGCGCCGAACCCAGCCAATGACTTCTTTATAGAGGAAGAGACCTCCTCCGAGCAACAGAACAAAGGGCCCAGCCCAGAGAAACCAATTCACGCCATGGGCTGGCGGTTGCATCATAATATAATCACCGTAGCGGCTGAGGAAATATTCCTTAATATCCTCTGGACTATGGCCAAGTTTTAATCGATCTCTTACCACTCCACGCATTTGTTGGGCGAGTGGAGCTCCCGATTCCCAAATGTTTTCGGTTTGGCAGACTGTGCAGCGGAGTGTTTTCGCAATTTCTCGAACTTGGATGTCTAAGAGCGTTTCATCTTGGACTTCAGCCAACCCGGACCACGGTGTGCTCAAAATAAACAGTGCGGTAACGATCAAGCGAATCATCATAAGCATTATGAAGGTGTACTGACCGGTTGCCCCTTGAGTAAAGGAGCAATGATTTCTTGGGTAATCTTGGTGTACATGTGGCCCGTGACCGGCCCAACATATTTATAGCGGATTTTCCCCTGTTGATCGATGACAAAGGTTTCGGGCACTCCATAGACGCCATAGTCGATGGCTAGTTGGCCTTTTACATCTCGCATATGCGCAAAGGTCGTCCCATATTCTTTGAGATATTGTTGGGCATCAGGCAATTTGTCTTGGTAATTGACACCAATCATGACGAAATTCGGGTCATCTTTAAATAATCGATGAAGCTCTAACACGCTTTCATGCTCGACCTTGCATTCATAACACCACGACGCCCAAAAATTCAGCAGGACGACCTTCCCCTTGAATTGTTCTAGGGAAATCATTTCGCCAGTTTCCACATCTGGCCCTTCAACCATGGGGGCATCGGTGCCGATGAGCACGGTCGGAATGTGTCGTGGATTGCCCCACAGGCCCTCGTAGAATAAGTAAAAGAGCCCAAGGAGCACGAGAACTAAGGTCAGTTGTGTACTTTTGGTCATTCTTCCCTTTTGCGTGGGCGGAGAATGTTCAAGATGACTCCTAACCCCATAATAATACCACCGCCCCAGACCCAGAGGATGAGGGGATTGAGGACACCGCGTGCAACAGCCACGCCTTCAGGCGAGACCTCCGGCATAGTCAAAAATATATGCCCCATATTGATGGAATAGATCGCTGATTCCGTTGTCGGTGTTTGGGTGGCGTTGTAGATGCGTTTTTGTGGGCGAAGTTCCGTGATGAGGGTCTCATCCTCAAAGACTTGAAAGACACCTTCTGCGGCTTTCCAATTTGCGCCTTCAACATCATGTAAATCGGTGAGTTTCATGCGATAGTCACCAATGGACATTTCGTCACCAACTTTCATCGAGACGACTTTTTCTGTTTGATAGATGGTTGAGGCAATAATGCCGATCACTAAGACGAGAACTCCAATATGAGTCAACATGGCTGCATAACGTCGTTGGTTCGCGGTAAAGGCAGCCAGACATCCCTTGAAGATATTACTGCTGTTTCGTTGGGCATAGAGTTGCGAAACTTTGCTGAAATCCATCACGATCGCCATGCCAGAAAAAGCCACCACATAGGTTCCTGCCAGGGCATAAAGGTTGCGAATGCCGGTGACCGCCAATAGGGCGACCATCACTGCGCCCGCGATCAGAGGGATAGAAAAACTTTTTTTCAGATTAGCAACGGAGGCTTTTCGCCAAGGTATATACGGGCCAATACCCATCAGAAAGAGCAGCCCCAGGGCGATGGGCATGAAGACCGCATTGTAATAGGGTGGGCCGACTGTGACCTTGCCCCCACCGAAGGTTTCAAGAATAAGAGGATAGAGCGTTCCCAAAAACACCGTGGCCGCTGCCACCAAGAAAAATAAATTATTAAAGAGAAAGATGGATTCACGCGAGATGAACGAATCCAGTTCGACTTGAGATTTCAGCTTGGCTGCTCGGAGAATCAGTGCTCCGAAGGCAATGCCGATGACGCTTCCGACAAAGATTAAGATATACAGGCCGCGCTCAGGGTCAGTAGCAAAGGAATGCACTGACGTGAGCACTCCGCTGCGCACTAAGAAAGTCCCAATGAGGGATAGCGAAAATGTCACAATAATTAGGAAGAGATTCCAGACCTTGAACATTTTGCGTTTTTCTTGCACTAAGACTGAATGTAGGTACGCGGTGCCCACAAGCCAGGGCATGAATGACGCGTTTTCTACCGGATCCCATCCCCAATAACCGCCCCAGCCTAATTCGTAATAGGCCCAATAGCCTCCCAGAAGAATACCGGTCGTCAGGCACATCCAGGCGAAGGTGGTCCAGCGCTGCGTGACTTTGATCCATTCTTCTCCTAAACGGCCAGAGAACAACGCCGCCATGGCAAAGGAAAAGGGAATGGAAAAGCCCACATATCCCATGTACAACATGGGGGGATGCATGACCATGGCTGGGTCTTGTAAGAGAGGATTGAGATCTTTTCCCTCTAATGGGACGGGAAGCAGTCGTTCAAAAGGGCTAGAAAGAAACACAATCAAACAGAGAAATCCGAAGATAATCGCGCATTCCACGCCAATCAGATACGGCATAATGGTTGGCTGTGTGCGCCAATGTATCCAGACCGCTAGAGTGCTAAACACGGAAAGAATAAAGACCCAGAGTAAGAGGGACCCTTCATGGCCGCCCCAGACCGCTGACACGGTATAAAAGAAGGGGAGCTTTGAGTTGGAATTATTGGCGACGTAGAGAACTGAAAAGTCACGGACGATAAACGAATACACCAAAGCCAGCATACCGACGCCGAGTAAGACAAAAATCAAGGTGAGGGCCATGCGCCCTACTCTGGCCCAGTCGGTATTGCGTGTTTTTAAGGCTAAGGCAGCACTGGCCATGCCGAAGACCGACAACACCAACGCGATGGTGACCGAAAAATTTCCAATTTCAATAATCATGTGGGATGGAACCGCGCCTTACGGGGCGAGGGTTTTCATGAAATCTTTTTTGGGAAGTTCGACGCCCGCGCGCTTCAGTTCCATGGGCATGTAGTCTTCAGAATGCTTGGCCATGATCATGGTTGAACGAAAGGTGTGTCCATCATTCCATTGGCCCTCCACTACTGCGCCTTGGCCTTCCTTGAAAAGATCGGGGGGAATGCCTTGAAACGAGACGGGGATGGTCGCGGCGCCATCCGTCAGTTCAAAGGTGAGTCCTACTGGTTCCGGCTGCGTTTTTAGGCTGCCTTCCACCACCATCCCGCCTACCCGTACTTTTTTAGTATAGGTTTCAGGGGTAAAGGCTTTCACTTCTGACGGCGTCACAAAATACACAATATTTTCGCCAAAATTGCCGAGGGCCAAATACCCTAAGGATCCAGCCACCAGGAGAAGGCTCACAGCAATGGCGACTTTTCTATTTTTATTTGGCAAGGGGATCAATCTCCGGTTCGTAGAGTTTTTCGTCTTTGATTTCTTTAAATAAAACCATGACTCTCTGGCTCATGGCAAATAGAGCCCAACACATCGAGAGGACCGTAAGCAAATATGCAGCAGTCACGAAACCAAAATTGTTGATCAGGGCGGTATCTTTGGCTTTGAATATCTTCGTGTCTGCATCGAGTTGGCCGATAAACACCATCGTTTTCAGCTCACGAATATTTTCTAATGGCGGACCGGCGTAAACCACAGCAAGAGTTGTTGGACCATCAACCAATTCAAATGTGGCTTGGCCTTGGTCAGTTTCTCCTGACAACGTCCCACTTTTGACCATTCCCTGAATTCTAACAGGTTCTGAGGTGCCGGGGCTGTTCATGAGGGTGGCCAAGGACGTCGTTGATAAATCATGCTGATATTGTTGGAAGGTCATCATTCCCAAAATGAGTAATCCGCCGACCATGATGGCCCATCGTGTATAAAATCCGGTCATGGGGAGGTCTGAGAAAAATGTGTCTGGCTGAACAGGCGGCCTTTTTTAGCCTGGAGGAGATCGGTCAAATATAAAATCTGCGTGCGAACCATCACCATATACGCAAACAGGAGCCATGCCCCAATGCTCATTAATGTTAAAGGAAGCACCATGTCGTCGGAAATGGCAACCCCACGAGTCGAGAAAGACATAGGCTGATGCAAGGTTCGCCACCATTCCACTGAAAATTTGATAATGGGAAGGTCGATTCCACCGACAATTGCCAAAATGGCAGCATAGCGCCCGCCGCTTTCCCGATCATCCACGAGTTTTCTCAGCATCAGATATCCGCCCAAGATTAGCAGGAGCACACTAAAGGAGACCAAGCGAGGGTCCCAGGTCCACCAAGCGCCCCAAGTAGGTTTGGCCCAGATGGATCCAGTCACGAGGGCGAGGGCCGTAAACAGGGCACAAATGCCAGCCGCAGCCTGGCACATGTTATCCACAAGAGGGTCCCTTTTCCACAAATACCAGATACTGCCGAAAAATAAGACCGAATAGGCCAGCGTGCTCGTATGTGCCAGGGGAACATGGACATACATGATTCGCACGAGCTCACCTTGGTAATAATCAGGAGGTGAGGCGAGCAGGCCGGTGTACAGACCTAAGAAAATACAAATGGCCGCAGCCCCGCCAAACCAACCTTTATACCGCTGAATATATCGAATAAACCGATTAAGCATATCCACTATTGTAATGGGACAATCTGACGGAGGAAAGGGCCAAAAAACGTGGGCCTGTGGGTAAAGGAAAAAGATTGAAGAGAGAGGCCTGAAGCCATTTATTCTGGAAAAGAGTGATTGTGAGAATTGATCACAAAAGCCCATTTGAAATATAGGTGCCCTTAGTTGGGGCGTCCAAAAGTAAATACCTAAAAGGCCCTCGGTTTTGGAATCAAAAAAGGTCGTCGTGCAGTCGTGTGAAAGCTCGCATGGCGAGGGAAAGACGAAGACATATCTTCGGGAAACCAAAAGTAATGAAGGGGTGACTAAGCGTCTATGGCATGTAACCCCAAGTGAGAGAACAGTGATAGGGAGGAAATGTCTAAGGCTCCTGACACCTTAACGGTAAGACTGAGGGGCTTAGAGGAGAGCGGTTTATGTACGTAGCTATAAGAACGCAAATCCGGGTTTTTCAGAATTTCTGTAAAGGTCCTTCCAATTGAATGGTGAGGGGTGCCATCTGGTGGTCAGGCAATAGCAGTTTTCTGGTGGTTCCTCGTTATTGTTAAGGATAACGACACAGTGAATATATGTTCATTGAATTTTCACAACACATTGAAATTATTAAATTAAATAGAGTTTTTTTTAATAAAATCGAATTTTAACAGTATTATTGTCTAGTTATAATTTCATATATCTATTGAGAAAGACTTATATTCTTATGAAGCAACGGCCTATGGATAGTTGAGGATGTCAGTTTTTCTGTCTTTTTTGGTGCTCTGAAGAAATTTATGATTTTATTCTTAATTTTCATGGGTTTATAGCATGAAAATGGCGAGAAACTTAAGAGACAACCTCCAAGAACATAAATGAAATGATAAAAAAAGTCAGGCAGATTTACGTATCTGTATGAGTGGGGTATTGGAAGAAGTCTGATGGTCGTTGATCATGTCACCACTACAATGAAAATTTATTCAATAAATTAACAGGTTACAAGATTCGTAGGAAGAGAAATAGATCGGTCTCCAGCTTTAGCACAATTTTTGCTCAGGTCTGAACATAGACTTATTATTAGAATGAATGATTATTACTGATTCATAGATAATCAAAAGAAAGGAAGTAGGTATTATGAAGATGAAGCGAGCGATCACAGGTTTCTTTAGTGGACTTTTCCTCTTGGGTATGGTGAGTCAGGCGCAGGCAGTCCCTATGACCTATAACGTTACCGGCACATTCAACGATGGCGGTGCACTGATGGGTACAATAGATATTGATAACGCCGGACCCCCATTTGTGACCGATTACGACTTGATGACCTCTGCAGGAAGTACCCTAGGAGCTTTTAACTACAACACTGGAAACACCGACATTATTTTTGGTTCTCAAAATTCTCCAAATGTGACGATTGTAAGCAACACCCCTATTGGTGTAGGTCGAACACTTAATTTTGGTTTTCTACTTTTACCAGATTGGAGCCCAGATCTGAGTACTCCTAGTACAGTTTACACTGCTGGCGTTAGAGAGAGTTTAATCAATTTTGGTGGTATTAATTTCCGGGAAGCGGCGAGTACAGCGGCGAGTACAGCGGCGGTCCCTGAACCCGGGACTATTCTGCTGTTTGGTTCTGGATTACTCGGCCTTGGATTGTTGCGCTATCGCAAACAACGAAACAGCTAATCCACAAAAGACGTGTGGTAGATAAAGAGCCTCCCACCTGACGGTGGGAGGCTCTTTTTTTATTCTATAATGGGTATCAGGAACCTTTTATGGGTAAAATATTGCGACCTTTCAGGAATGTCCTTGGATAATCCTGTTCCGTTAGATGGCTCCAAACCACAGATTTTCATGCGAGCTTCTTGCCCGAGGGGTATTGGGCGGGGCTATTGAGGTAGGGACTGGTGAAGACAGCCGTCAGCGGCGTTCTCGCCATTTTTTCGTCCTTACGTACTGAGAGTACGCTCCGCACGCGAAAATAGCTTCGGCCTTGCTGAACGGACTTTTTTGAATACTCCTCTAACATGTTGAGCTAGCGCACTCTCGTTCATCTCTCTAGGTTCTTCGAGAAATATTCAACACGCTTAGAGTGAAACGTCGTCATTTATTTAGAGAAATGCTGGCAGGGAAAAGTGTAGAAGTTGAGCGCAATGATGGCCAGTATACGAAAAGTCCTTATATGCTCGAAAAAACGCGATCAGAATCAGCCTTCCCAATTACCTTGTCTGTGGTTCTTCCCTGTTCGTGAGGTGGTTTTGGCTAGTGCATATGCTTGCTGGTAGGATAACCCTTTGTTAGGCTCATTGATGCATTACGATAAACGATTGTATTTCGGAAAAAGGAGTTACACATATGGGAGAAGTTGATGCAGGGCCAGTGGCGCCAGCGAAACCAATGCCGGATTTGACTGCGCTTGAGGTCGATCCTTCCAAAGGGGAAAAATTCTTTAAGGCGGCCTTGATTCATTCCAAGCAAGGGACGACGTGTCGCATGGTGGCTAAGTCATTGACTGATGGACGGCTTGACCTTGTGCATTTTGTGTGT
>JAJDBQ010000192.1 GCA_029261255.1 Nitrospirales bacterium | reverse complement strand
GTCTCTTTGACTCGTAATTCTTCAGCACCCGTAATACGTGTCTCTCCATCAGCCAAGGCAGCCGCTACACACAAAATGGGTAACTCATCAATGGTCTTCGGAATCAGCTCAGCTCCTATCGTGGTCCCGATCAGTCGTGTGTATCTGACACGCAAATCACCAACAGGCTCGCCTGACTCATCCCGTTTATTGAGAATCTCAATGTTGGCGCCCATAGCAGAAAGCACCTCAAGGATTCCGGTCCGCTCGGGATTCAATCCAATTCCAGTGAGCAGAACGTCCGAGTCTGGGACAATAGAGGCGGCCACAAGAAAAAAAGCGGCAGCTGAAATATCGCCAGGGACCATGACTGGCTTTCCCTCAAAAGACTGCCGACCTGATACCTGAACAGTGCAACCATCAACGTTCAGGGACACTCCAAAATACTTCAACATCCGTTCTGAATGATCTCGAGATTTTATTGGCTCTTTGACTGTCGTTGTACCTTCTGCAAACAGACCCGCCAGCAAGACACATGATTTGATTTGTGCACTCGCCACAGGTGACTCGTAGATGACTGACTGAAGATTTCCTCCTTGAATAGCTAGCGGCGCTGAGCTACCGCCATTTCTACCTGAAATGGTCCCACCCATTTGTCGCAGAGGGTTGACGACCCGACCCATAGGGCGTCTTCTCAGTGAGGCATCACCCGTAAGGACTGAAAAGAATGTTTGCCCGGCCAAAACCCCAGCTAACAGGCGCAATCCAGTACCAGAATTTCCACAATCTAGGACGTTGGATGGTTCCGATAACCCCCATAGTCCCTTCCCAGTAACGGCCAACCCTTCAGGAATTTCTTTCACGTCGATCCCGAGCTCTCGAACCACCCCCAGGGTATTCAAACAATCCTCGCCTCGCGAATATCCCGTGATTCGAGTCTGGCCTTGAGCCAACGCCCCCAAAATTAACGCCCGATGTGTGATGGACTTATCCCCGGGAACGGTCACCGTCCCACGAAGCGGTCCCGCAGCAGGAGAAACGGATAGCTGACTCATGGCAATTTTTCTCGTAATGTTTTGGCTTGTTCAATATTTTTCGCCAAGCCATCCGCATCGTGATCATGGAGAAGCTGCTTAAATGCGTGAAGCTGCGTAATGTATTGATCAACCATCTTCAGTAAATTTTCGCGATTGGCCAAACAAATATCTCGCCACATCTCTGGTGAACTCGCGGCAATACGCGTTGAATCTCGCAAGCCACCTCCAGAAAAAGCCAAGAGTTCTAATGCGTCAGGAGTTGAATCTTGCAAATCTTGTAACGCATGCATCAGCGAGAATGCGGCAATATGTGGAAGATGACTCACGGCCCCCAACACCCAATCATGGACCATCGGATCCATCGACAAGACTTGGGAGCCGGCCTTTTCCCATAAACCACGAACACTCTTCAAAGCTTCCGCGTTGGTACGAGGCGTAGGCGTCACAATACAACGTGCCCCATCAAAAAGCTGAGACGTAGCATAGGCAACACCAGACTTTTCTTTGCCAGCAATCGGATGGGCACCAACAAAACTGGCGGTCGATGGAAGAGCGGCCTCCAGATCAAAGACTAATTGGCCTTTGACACTGCCCACATCACTGACAATCGCACCAGCAGGGACATGCTGCCCCCACTGCTGTACGTGTCCAACATAGGTATCGACAGGTGTGGCTAAGACAATGAAATCCGAGTCTCTAACGGCTTCATGCGGTTCAGTATAAAAACGATCAATGGCTCCCATCTGTACAGCCAATTCAAGATTAGGTAGTCGGCGCCCAATTCCAACAACTGCCTTAGCTAGCCCTTTCTCTTTCAAGACAAGCCCCAGCGATCCACCCAACAGACCTACACCAATAATCGTGACTTGCTGAAACAAATATTCTGAAGAGGAGACAGCCATGAGAAAAAGACAAGTTCGTTAGAACGAGGAAGAGAGATTCATGAGAAGTATGTAAAATTTTCCTTTTAAGAAGCTCTGTAGAAGCGAAAAGAAATTAATGCTCGGAGCCAAAAGGAATGCTCAAAAAAGTCTTCCAGCAAGGCCGCAACCATTTAGACGAACGGAGCGTACTTTCAGTACGTGAGCACGGCAAAATGGCGAGAACGTAGCTGGGGGCTTTTTTCAACATTCCCATTAGAGTTCTCGACCGACGGCGTGTGCAACCTTTTTAAGGTCATCCATTAAGGTGCGAAACCGAGCGGGCTTCAGCGATTCTTCTCCATCGCACAAGGCGCATTCTGGATTGGAATGGACTTCGATCAATAAGCCATCAGCGCCAGCCGCAATCGCAGCCTTAGCCATGGGAGCGACCAACTTCCAATTCCCTGTGGCATGACTGGGATCCACAATGACCGGCAGATGAGACATTTCCTTCAAGGTCGGCACCGCTGCCAGATCCAGCGTATTTCGATACTGAGTCTCGAACGTCCGAATTCCACGTTCACACAGCATCACATTGCGGTTGCCACGAGACATGATATATTCCGCCGACAACAGAAACTCTTTAATCGTCGCAGACAACCCACGCTTTAAGAGCACCGGCTTGTCATAAGCCCCAACCTCTTTTAGTAATTCGAAATTCTGCATATTGCGAGCACCAATCTGAATGATATCCGCATGCTCAAGAAAGTATTCCAAATCCCGCGCATCAAGAATTTCACTCACCACTGGCAACTTTGTTTGCTTCCGCGCTTCAGCAAGGAAACTCAACCCTTCCTGCCCCAAGCCCTGAAAGGAATAAGGCGAAGATCGCGGCTTATAAGCGCCCCCTCGGAGAATGGTCGCACCAGCATGCGCCACTTCTTTCGCAATGCCGACCGTAATCTCCAATTTCTCCACTGCGCAGGGACCAGCCATCACAGTAATTCTCGGGCCACCGATTTTGACCCCCGCCACATCAATGACGGAATCATGCGGTTGAAACTCTCGACTGACTAATTTCCACGGAGCCAAAATGGGCGTCACACTTTCGACGCCAGGAAACACCGTCAGCGGCTGACCTTGTAGAACGCGCTCATCGCCAATCACCCCAACCACAGTCCGTTCCTCGCCTTTCATGATTCGCGATTTCAACCCTAAAGAACGAAGACGATCCTCTAAATGTTCGATATCCTCTTCCGTTGCTTCAGGCTTCAAAACGATAATCATGGGCTTCTCAACTCAGATGGATTTAGATAGACGGGGCAGCACGTGCTCAAGAGCTTCTAAGAGTCGCCGGTTTTCTGTGGGCTGCCCAATAGTCACACGAACCATCGACCCTCGAATGTGGCGCACGATGACCCCTTCTCGAAGCAGCGCATCATACATAGCCGCACCATCAAGACCCACATCAAAATAGATAAAATTGGCCTGTGTTGGAATCGTTGTAAACCCTAGCTTACGTAAGCCCTCGTCCAGAAAAGTCATTTCCGCTTCGTTCATTGCACGACTTTTAGTGACGTGTTCCTCATCCAATAGCGCAGCCTGGGCCGCTTCCTGAGCGAGGCTATTCACGTTAAACGGCGGTCGAACACGATTCACATAGCCCGCAATTTCAGACGTCGTGATCCCATATCCTACGCGCAAGCCAGCAAGGCCATAGATCTTCGAAAAGGTCCGCAACACCACAACCGGTCGCCCTTCTCGCACATACCGCAAACTATCTGGATACCCAGCATCCCTGACATATTCATAATACGCTTCATCAATGACGACCACGACATTCTCGGAAATTCTCGCAAATACGGCATCAATCTCTTTGGCCGATAACATCGTGCCAGTCGGATTATTCGGATTGCAGATAAACAGGAGTCGAGTGCGATCCGTCACAGCATCCACCATGGCAGGCAAATCATGCGTCCAATTTTTCAAGGGCACTTCAATCGGCACCCCATGTCCACCCAATACCGACAAGCGATACATCACAAACGTCAAGTCCGCCATCACGGCTTCATCGCCAGGAGCTAAAAAGGTTTTAATCAGAAGACTGATGATTTCATCAGACCCATTGCCCACGAGGACCTGATCACT
>JAJDBQ010000191.1 GCA_029261255.1 Nitrospirales bacterium | reverse complement strand
GAGGTACGTTCAACCGCCTTCAGCGCACAGCCGCCAGATTTACACCCCGCACCCTTGATGGATATGGACTTCGTGAAAACCAGCTCACTCGTCCGGTACGGACTGCCTCGTATCTGATTCTTGTTCATCGGCCCGCGCCTTTGCTCCACGCTGCCTTCAGACCCCGCCTCACGACGACGCCCTTGCGCTTCGCTATGACTTCACCTCCATCAGGTTGTCAAAGGGACTTCCACCCTCAAGCTGTTGAACATGCTCGGCACACTGGTTTTGGCCACTTTTGCCGAAACAAAAGTGGCTCGTTCGCCGGGGCGAAACCCGGCAATATAAGAACAGGAGTTAAATCAGTTGTTGCTGGAGAAAGATGTGAGGATAGAAGAAGATAACAGACGTCTTACTTCCTGGATTGCTCTAATTCTAATAATGCGGTTTTGATGGGTAGTCCACCTCCGTACCCCACCAACTTCCCACTCGCCCCAATAACACGATGACAAGGCACAATAATCGATACGGGGTTTTGACCATTGGCCGCTCCGACGGCTCGAGAGGCATTGGGATTGCCAATCTTTTTTGAGATGGCGCCATACGACACAGTTTGTCCATAGGGTATCGTTTTCAGGGCGCGCCATACCGAGCGCTGAAATGCTGTCCCTTCTATCGATAAAGGAATAGTAAAGCGTTGCAATCGACCGGCAAAGTATTCGTCAAGTTGTTTCATGACAGTCGTAAACGGACTGCATTGCTTTTTCCAAGCATCATCTATCTCCAGTGGATGGGCGCCATCTTGAAATTGCAATCGACACAGACCTTTACCATCATGAACTAATAATAGGGCCCCGACGGGACTCGACCAGATCCAATAGGAACGGGAAGGCGAAGATTTTACCATGCTCAACATCCTTCTAATTCAACTCAACAACCATTATTTACGGGCTCAACACTCGAGAATCAAAGGCCACATATTTTCCGGGCAACCGAGAACGATTTTGCCGGGTATCAAGCGCGGGAAACACACGCTGACCTGGAGAGATCGGAAACGGTCGATTATGTAGCAGCGTCTGCGCAACCTGTTCTCGTTCCTCAACAGGCTGGGACCACGGGCGATACAGTGGGTCGCCGAATAACACCATCTTCCAACTCAGATACCGAATGGACAGGTAGTAGGCTTCTACCAATGAATATTTTCCAGAATATAACAGCCCAAAAAACTCTGTCGGCAATGGGAACGCATCCAAATAGGGTTCACCAACAGGGCCCAGGGTTACGGTAATTCCTCGTTCCAACGCATTTTTGCACCACCCTGACTCTCTGGGGTTATGAATGCTGACAGCCTCCCCTGAGGCAATATGATAACCAATTGCGCCAGTATTAAACGTAAAGGCATCCTCATAATGTCTCAGTCGGTACCATCCGACATACAGTGCCACATCTGGCGCTTGCCCAGGTTGGCTCAACCGTTGTTCCGAGTTTTCTAAAGTCATTGGGTAGCTTGAAACTGTCCCAAATATCTTGGCGAAATCTTGCAAATCCGCATCGTAAAAGCCATAGGAAAGCGGTGGGCCTTTTTTCTTCCCTCGCGCATCAACATAGACATTTCCCAACAATCCACGGACTTCGGTTTCCATCGCCTGATCAATCATCCTCTTTGCATGAGTAACAGTGGGGGCATCGATTCGACTGACCATGAGAAGCGGGAGCGGCCAATCATCGAGCTTTCCTGCGTGTCCGATATAGAATGGATTGGGAAGACGTCCAGCAAGCGGGTACGTTCCGGTTTCCCACCAGAGAAAACTCAGTTCACTATCAAGACTCGCACTTCCATCAACCTGCTGATAACGCTCAACTTCCCATTGCGCGAATGCCAGGATTCCCCACAAGCCATATGCTTCTTGCACCACAGCATATGCGCGAGTGCGCTTCTTCGGTGATGGATCATGCATGAGGCTCGCCAGCATCTGCTGGACCTTGAATTCCTCGCGCTGCGCACCAATTGATGCACCAGGCATCTGTTTGCTCTCTGCCTTTACGCCAACCTTTCCGAACACACGTCGCATGACTTTTTCAAGCGAGCCACGCTGCGCATTCTTTTCTTCCACGTTTTGATGACGCTCAATATTCTGAAAAATTTCATGTAGTACCTCCGTCAGCTGTGTTCGCCATTGACGGATCTGAGCGGGCGTCATTTTTTTTCCGGCTTCTGCCAATAGAGTCATGGAATCGCGAGAAGGTTGAGAGGCTGACGTCAGACTTGTTTGCTGATTGAGAATCTTCTGTTCCTCGTCACGAAGTAGACTCATGGCCGACTCCACCCATCCTCGAGCATCTTCGATCCATTCATCTTCTTGCGTCGTTCGCCTTGGTGCTTGCACTCGCAATGGCACGCCATACAACGTAACCAAAACTTTGATTTCCTTGGTCAGTCCTTTTTGTTCCAGGGCCTCTCGCACGGGCTTGAGCAGATCTTGTTCATACACCTCACGACTAATGCTATCGGTGGTAGGAAGATCAAGAACGATACGATTAGCCAGCGGAATACCTCGACGCTTCATGTAATACGTCGCCAACTCCAGGCTTTCAGAGCTTTGCTCGTTGGCCAGAACTGCCACCTGCCTCGGTGAGACAATGGCCGAAACGAGAACCGGGAAACAAAGGCCCACTATGACCACACTGATAAGTGAATGCAGCAGACGTCTCATAGATGCACTGTACCTAATCTCGGATTGAGCCGTCCAAGCAGAACTCCTTATATTCGTAGACAGCACCTTTTCTAAACAGTCTTCCAACGGTAGACATGCTCCAATCCGTTGGCTATGATCCGCCCATGTCAAAACAACTGTATCTTCAACATTGGTGTCAGTATCGTCAGCTCACTCTCGCTCAACTATCCGACCAAACTGATATCCCGCTCGACAACTTAGAATCGATATTCAATGGAAGCATGGACCCTTCCCTCTCTCTGCTCGACACAATAGCCAAGCAACTGGCTATTCCAACATCCTGGCTTCATGACGACCCTCAAGTAATCCAACGTCTATGGAACGATGCTGATGAAGATGAACCTGTTCTTCCAGAGGACCTTTCAATCGACCCTTTGTTTGAACGCATGATTCAAGTCCGTCGGGACCATCCTGATTTGTTTGTCTTATTAACCAACCTCATTCATCATGGAGACCCGAAACTCATTCGGGCCGCCCATGTGAACCTTCAAAGCTTGTCTAAACAAATCCGTGCCACAACCCTTCCATGGGGTTCACGCCCG
>JAJDBQ010000020.1 GCA_029261255.1 Nitrospirales bacterium | reverse complement strand
ATTCACGACAGCTTCTTCCCATGCATCGAAGCCGCCGACGAGATTCACAATATTTTCAAAATGATGATGTTCTAAAAGGCTTGACGCGATGGATGATCGATACCCGCCCGCACAGTACACCGCGACGGTATGATCCCGTGGAATTTCTTCAAGTCGTGTGGAAAGATGTTGGAGGGGAATATTGCGGCTATCATCGATATGCCGGATTTCCCACTCATGAGTACTTCGGACGTCCAATAAGTGAGGTCGATCGGCCTGCATTAGGTGTTCTTCAAGATGCGTCACCGTCATCCGGTTTGTGTGTTGAATCAGTTCTGGGGTCGAGGCGAGTGCGTGTATGCCATGATTCAAAAAGCCTGTGATGTGATCTAACCCGACACGAGCCAGGCGGATGATGGCCTCTCGCTCTTGTCCTGGTTCAGTGATGAGAACAATCGGTGTTTCTCGATTCAGGATTTCGCCGGCCCACCGTTCAAACGTTCCCGATAAACCGATATTGAAACTTTCAGAGAGATGACCCATGCCGTATTCCTGAGGAGAACGTGTGTCTAGAATTTGAGCGCCGGCACTTTTTTCATGCAGGACCTGGTCGACCGTCAAGGGCTGATAGGATTTTTTCAGAACCTGCTCAAGTGTGGGATGTTCTCGTCGGTTCAAGAACGCTACGTGTGAAAAATAACCGGGGGCTTCCAGTTGATCGGTCGTGACCACATCAATAAACGTCTGTTTACTCATGGGTTTCAGGGCGTAATTGGTGAGTTGCTCGTGTTCCAAGGTTGAGAATAACTGGTCACTGAGATGTTTTCCGCACAAACTTCCTGCCCCATGGGCTGGGAAGATTTTGGTATCCGGAGGCTGCGCGAGAATCTGTTGATGGAGTGAATCATAGAGTTGCCCTGCAAGCGTGTGACTATCCACTCCGAATGAAGCCATTAAATCCGGCCGACCCACATCGCCCACAAACAGTGTATCTCCTGTCAAAATGGCTGTTGGCCGTTCAAGGTTTTCTTTGAGGTCATACACGAGGATTGAAATACCTTCCGGTGTATGACCTGGGGTCTCGAGAATTTTGAGACGTGTGGATCCAAATTCTATTTCATAGTTATGTCGAAGGGGAAGGTAAGGATAATTCGCTTTGGCATGTTTCCCGAGATAAATATCTGCGTCGGTACGATGATGGAGTTCAAGGTGACCAGCAACAAAATCTGCATGAAAATGGGTGAGGAAAATATACTGGAGCGTCAAATGGTGTGAGTCAAGATCAGTCACGTATTGTTCAATGTCGCGTTGAGGATCAACGATGGCCGCAATGTGACTGTCTTCGTCTCCAATCAAGTAAGAAGCATGAGATAAACTTTGGAGATAATATTGTTTGAAAATCATGGTCAACTCCGATTGTTAAGAGGGTAGAAAAATTTCGGTAGTGATCATTTGAATGGATACCAAGAGTATTTATGGTAACGATTTAGAACAAAGCAAAGCGCAATCACACCTTTACGATTGATGAGTCGTGGGGGCATGGTGCTCAGGTGGTCCGGAACGCGTTTCAGAATCAGAGTGATCATGGTCGATGTTGCAGGTGTTGAGGCCTACCGCATGCCAGGCGGGGCAATACCCGATGAGACCGGTTAACAGCGCAATGAGGCCAACTCCCATGAGTAGAAGATCTCCCCATCCTGGAAAGATGGAGAATCCTGACACGGCAAGAAAAGTGAAGCCGAAACCCACACGGATAATTCGTTCATGGTGGCCGAGATTTCTCAGTGATTTCATGGCGGACCTCCTTACGACGATTGACGTGTGTCGAGCAGAAGAAGTGACTCGTCTGTTCCGATCAGAGCTTGTTGTAAGTGCCTTTGTACATTGGAACTAATTGTGACGATCAGTAACATATGGATCTCTCTTTTTTTGCCATCTGTTATAAAGAGTAGATCAAGAGTTGTGCCACAAAAAGAGGAACCAAGAAATCCTGAGTTTTCAGTTAAGTGATGTTTTTAAAGATGAGGGAGTGTTGCAAAATTCATCACTCTTTTCAGATTTGGTGTAGCACTTGACCTCATGAGAGTCTGAAAATGAGTGAAGGCTCTGGCATACAAAGGAAACGGTGGAAAGGGGAGGAATTGGGCAAGGAAAAGCCTGGCAAGTTGAGGGTGGTATGCCTTGTCTCGCACGATGGGCTCGTTATCTAGATTCCCTCTTGGAAGAGGGGGGTAACAGTATTTGATGGTTGGGGGGCTTTTCTATATTTTTCCAGAAATTTTACTTGGGGAATCCTTACCTTCCATTCACATGAATCAAAGGTCTATCAATACGTTGATTCATGAGATCCTTGCGGGAAATCATAAGGATGAGTTGATTCTCCCGGGCCACAGGGATACGAATAATCTCATGCTCAATCATGTGATTAACTCCCATCTCCACAAGGACTGTTTCTTCAGCAGTGACTAGTGGTGCCAACTTGATGGTTTCGGCCTATAGGCACTGTAGAAAATTTTTGGCTAAACTGGAATGTTTAAAATCAGAATTGGCAAGGAGCAAGCGCAGTAAATTCAATGCGAGTGCTGCTCTCACAAGTATTCACGACGGATGTCGAGCAGGAACGAATTGATACGAGGTAGATTTTCTGTGTGAGAAGTAGTTTCTCGAAGTTTTTGGGCTCGTAATAATAAGGTTTCTCCTAGGTCTATCACTTCTCCTGCGCGATATGAACTGTAAAGGTGTCGATTTCCAACAATTCACATAAATTATGTAAGACCCGCAAATAAGCTGCAGCGTACTTTTCCGGGCGCCCATCTTTTTTCTCGAGAAATTTCTTCCGTTGATTATTCGCATATTTCACGAAGGCATCAAAAGATTTTTCTGATGACCACACATCTGGAAAGAGTGATCGTAGGCGCTGGCCCCATATATTAGACTGCTCGACGGGGGCCCAAAGTGTCTCTAAGGCAAGAGGATGGCCTTGAGTGGCCAAGGAGAGAAAAGTGACCACTTCCCATGCCGTTTCATCCGTCTGTCCCTTCGTCCATTGAGTGCTGGGTTGTTTAAAATCCAATTTGAATATGGCATCAGTGGGAATGACGAACACGCTTCTGTAGTCGTGATCGGAGGCAGCGGTTGCGAGCCCATGAGCATGCGATCCTACCCAGACTTTTAAAATAGTGTGAGGAGCAAGGGTCACGTCTATTGACCTTTTTATCGTAAGGGGAGCTTTTAATTTTTGGGGAAAACCTAATAGTATTTTTAAAATCTAATAATTATTGTTCTCTCCATTGAAACACCCAGGAAGGGTATGGAGCTTGCCTGACTTTTAGTCTGACGACACCGAAGTAGAGGAATGCTATTGGAAAACCTTAAAGAGCTGTGGCGAATTGAGCCAAACGGCTACTGAAGAGAAGTTCTGGTATGAAAACAGATCTGATAAGAACAATTGTAGTGCTCATTCTTGTGGGGGTCGGGATCCAATTGATACCCGTGACCATGAGCAACCCTCCTATAGAGGAAGAAATTTCAACATCACCAGAAGTGAAAGCAATTTTGAAACGTGCCTGTTACGACTGTCATTCACATGAGACGATCTGGCCAGGGGATAGTCGAGTGGCACCTATTTCCTGGCTGTTGGCTTGGGACGTGCGAGAAGGTCGAGAAGAACTCAACTTCTCGACTTGGAATCAATACGGCGAAAAGAAACGTAACAAAATGATCAAGGAAATCTGGGAAGAGGTTGAGGAAGGTGAAATGCCGCCGTGGTTCTACCTCCCTCTGCACCCCGAAGCACAACTTTCAGATGAGGATCATGCTGTGCTGCAAGCCTGGGCGGCAAGTGTTCCGTCGGTTTCTGAAGAGGAAGACGATCACTAAACAATTGGTCAAGGCACAGGGGCGTAGTGAATGTTCTTCGTTGTGACTGATTAGCTAAATCCTTAAGGGTTTACGTCTCTAAGTTGAGATATTGTTAGAATCGTATTAGTGCTCGGTTTCTTTGTGGAGAGTCTCGCGAGAGTCTCACAATTAACAGTAGCGCACTCATTTTTAATCCATATGAACATAACTGCTTGATAAGGGCTAACTTCAGTAAAGCTCGGCTTCATGTGGTAAATTGCGAAAAAGCCATGCTTCACTGGCTATATTCCAACTGCGTCCTGGCAGTTATCAAGCCAATCTTCAAGTCGTTGATTTAAACCAGATAAAAGGTCTCATTCAATTTCAGAGTAATATGGCCTGCCTGGATGCGCACGCCAAATTTCTTGATGACTATCTCGTCCCAAGCCTTGTGAATAAAATTCTCACGAGAGGCATGTCCTCATCAATTTATATCTCCATACCCGCGCCATGTCACGCGAGTTCTGTCCCTTTTTGGGAATATTCCCGACCGAGGTGTGGGGCAGAATTCCTCATTTTGACAACCAGTCTTTTGCTTATCCCCTCTCAAACAAGTCGATTACAAAGCGTTCCTCATTTCTGAAGAAGAGGCATTCCTTTTGCTTCTTGGTGATGAGGGAGGGGGTGACATTTTCCCCTCCTTAGGAGGACAGGAAATATTTTACAGGAAATAATGGAATGAAATTATTGGTTGCGATCGACTTTTCTGACTCCTCTCAAAAACTCATTGAGTATGTGAAGGAATTGGGGAAAGTTGTGTCCGGTAATATATGGCTTTTGCATGTTGCCGAGCCGGATCCTGAGTTTGTGGGCTACGAAGTGGATCCACCAGAAATGCGCGACGCGGTTGCCAGAAGGTTTCATAAAGAACACCAACAGTTACAACAATTGGGTCTGGAGTTGCGTTCGGAGGGAATGGATTGTGTTGCGCTCCTAGTTCAAGGCCCAACGGTCGAAACCATCTTACGTGAAATCGAAAAGCTCTCTGTAGATATGGTGATAGTTGGATCACATGGGAAGGGTATGCTCCGCCACCTTCTTATTGGGAGCACAAGCGAGGGCGTAATACAGAAATCATCTATTCCCGTTCTTGTTGTCCCAACGCATGGGCGGACGTAAGGATGGGAGGGACTCAGATTGCTGGATCACGACAAGTTTCAAATTTCACCATGAGTCGCATGAACATTATTGGGGTTGCACAAGGACAAAAGGTATGAGCTGCCGAAGCTCACGTTCCTTCTACGCACTCAAATGGTTTTCCTCACAATTTTTGTTGGAAGAAAGAACAGTTGATCTTATATTCACGTGTTTCAATTCGAAGGAGGGCCGTCAATGATTCAAGAAGTTGAAGGTGACATTTTGTTAACGAAAGCTGGAGCCGTGGCTCATGGAGTGGCGCCAAATGACAATTTCGCCAACGGCTTAGCCCTCGCGCTGCGAGAGCGGTGGCCGGCGATGTACAAAGACTTCAAGCATGCCTGCCAAGTGTCTGCACCAAAGCCTGGTGAATTGTGGACATGGGGCGGGGCGGGGGGGGTACGTATTATCAATCTCCTGACGCAGGAACCACCACCAAATCATGGCAGTCGCCCGGGGAAGGCTTCGGTAGAAAATGTGAATCATTGTCTCAAGGCTTTACGGAAAACTATTGAAGTCGAAAAATTCACTAGTGTGGCGCTCCCCAAGTTAGCTGCCGGTGTCGGTGGGTTGGATTGGAAAGATGTCAAACCATTAATTGAAAAGCATCTGGGTGATCTGTCTATTCCCATCGTAATCTATTCAACTTATCATCCGGGAGTTCAGGCGCTAGAGAAGCTGTAAGGGAGAACTCTTCAAGAATATGAAAGGGTGCGAGTGCTTATCCCTGGTGGCGTCACTCCCGCGTCTACCCGCCGAAGCGCTTTGACGCGCAGGTGTGAATCCAGTTTGCATTTCTTGAAGATGGATGCTCAGTTCAAGCTGTGGGTATGACAGTCATAACGTGGTTACTCGTTCATCTACTAGGGCAGAATAGATAGCGAATTGTTGGGATTATAATTCATTTAATCTATTCCGCTGAGGTGAGGAACAGCGCCTGGTTCACCGATTTGCTAAACAACAGCGTTTGTATTTCTTGCCGCTTCCGCATGGACAAAGGCTGTTGCGGCCTAGACGTGCGGCTGTAGGCTTGACCATAGACCGCAAGGCGTTTTTGAATCGTGCTTGGGGATCTTGATGAAAGACTCGTCCAAGCATGGTGTACAATTCGGGATGCTTCTGCTTCATTTTTCCAGGGTTTTCAAAAAAGTACTCAGAAGCAACCGCAAAAAATTCGGCTTCATTTTTCAAGCCATAGGGATTGATATCCGAGTGCCCAGCTCGGATGTTTTCCATCTCTTTATATATCAACTTCAGCCATGGAGTGATGACAGATCGAGGGAGCCCCACAGAAGGCACGCCATCGACTGCACCGTCAGACTTATCGAGTAAATGTGTAAACTCATGAATGCCTACGTTTTTTCGATCCTGGCCTGCACGAAACCCTTGCAACAGTTCAGGCTTGGAGAGAATCATCATGCGATTCATCGACCCAGTACCGACCATACCCAGCACATCGTGCTTTCTCAAAGACCCAAACTCGTATTGTTCATTAAAGGTGGTGGGGTAAATGAGTACCTCACTAATTTGGTTCCACTCCCACCCTGGAAACCCAAAAATGGGAATGATCGCGCTCGCTGCAACCAACACTCGCACTGTGTCATCGACTGAAGTCTTGATGCCAGTAATCCGTTTTTCATTCAGAAAGATGCGTACCTCTTCTCGAAAGCGATCCTTCTCCAACTCATCGAGTGTATGAAAAAACGGTACCTCCTGTTGTAAAACAGTTTCCCAAGATGTCGGAAATGGTTGTTTCCGAAGGACCGCTCGACGTCGGGCTTTTCGACTCAGAAGCCGATAGAAAAGCATGGTCACAAGAAACGCTACAATAATGCGGACGACGATCTCTGACGTTGTATGGCTACCAGCTAATAACATCATCAGAAGCAATAAGAAAACGATGCTGGAAAGGACTAGGGATAATCGGCGAGTCAATTGTTCTTGGCGGTGACGTGCGTTCATAGAAATCAACGATTGTCACAATGAGGGGAAGGATGCTTCGTTGCCTGAGGTTTCATGTGTCGTCCTCGATTATTTCACTGAAGTAAAGCAGGAAGTGAGTAGCAATCGGAGAGCATGGAGCGAAGTCCCAAGGTAGGTTATTCCTTGCCTAGTAAGCTAGAGTTTGATCTGCTAATGGGGTATGAGAATTTGACGCTTGAGACCGATGTCTATGGGTAACGATGACATAATAAACAGAAGTCGCTCTTTGATGAAAGTCGAGGCGCTCCCATGGCACACACTTTCTGTTGTGGAGACTGTGGAACGATTGAGTGTTGATCCTCAGATCGGCTTGAGCGAAGCCGAATCCCTACGACGGGCGTGTGACTATGGCCACAATGAAATTCTAGAGCATCCACCTCGAAGTCTATGGTGGATGTTCCTGGATCAATTCACCGATTTCATGATTTTGGTTTTGATGGGCGCCGCCGTTGTCTCAGGGATCATCGGCGAACCACTGGATTCCCTCGCCATCGTTGGCATAGTTTTGCTGAATGGGATCATTGGGTTTGTCCAAGAGTTTCGAGCAGAGCGCGCTATGACTGCTCTTAAAATGCTGGTTCCTCGCAACGCAAAGGTCCGTCGAGGGGGACAAACAGTGGCAGTCCCTGCTTCTGAACTTATCTACGGCGATATTGTCATCGTTGAGGCAGGGGATCTCATCCCAGCCGACCTACGGCTCATTGAAACGACCCAGCTTAGAGTCGATGAGGCCGCTTTAACCGGGGAGTCGGTGCCGGTAGAAAAACACACGATCAGTCTTGCCACTCAAGAACTTCCCGTCGGGGATCGTCTCAATATGGCGTACAAAGGTACGGTTGTGACATATGGCCGGGCCACGGGGATTGTGATCGCTATTGGTATGGCCACAGAGCTTGGGAAGATTGCCGCCCTTTTGCATGAGGAAGAAGCTGTTAAGACGCCGTTACAAAAACGATTGGCCCGGTTCGGTCAACGCTTGGCCTTCGCCATTCTCGCCATATGCCTCTCTGTATTTATTTTGGGGGTGCTTCGAGGGGAACCGATCGTTCTCATGTTTCTCACAGCCGTGAGTCTCGCTGTGGCTGCAATCCCGGAGGCGCTTCCAGCTGTCGTGACCATTTCATTGGCCCTGGGCGCCCATAAGATGGTCAAAAAGAATGCTCTGATCAGGCGTCTTCCGGCTGT
>JAJDBQ010000190.1 GCA_029261255.1 Nitrospirales bacterium | reverse complement strand
GGTTTCCAACATCGCCATTTCGCCATAGGACTCTGCAAGGGCTTCATCTTCCTGGACTTTGGTTTTCATTTTTTCCAGCATCGAAATGGTGCTATCCGACCCAACGTTTGCCAATTGTTGATTCAGCTTTTTGGTGGCATTCGCTACCTTTGAGCGCGCGCGAAGGGTGGTCAACTCGTTTTCCCACATACCAATCTGTGACTTTAGTTTTTTGACATTTGACTCAAGCTGAGACACCATTTTGTCCTGATTGCCAAGATTGGCCGAAACCGTCGTCGCTTGCTGAATGGCACTATCTTTTTTGCCCAACGCTTCACCAGCCAATCGATCCGCATCCTCAGCGGACAAACTCCCTTTTTGCCCTTTTTCGATGAGCAGCATTGCCTTCCGCTCATAGTCTGAGGCTAGTTGTTTTTTCTCAGCCTGTTCCTTTTTGAGCTGAATGGTCAGGGCTTTGACTTGTGCCAAACTTTTCATGCTTTCTTCCAGATCTTTTTTTAAATCTCGAATCCCTTGTTCGGTCATTTTAATCGGGTTTTCGAGCTTATCCATCGCGGAATGAGCTTCGGATTCTGCAACTTTAAACAGTCGTTTAAACACACCAAACATTCTTCAGCCCTCCTTTATTCAGCTTTTGCCAAAGAGATGAGTTCATCCACATTCTCGGCCATGGCCACACTCAAGGCATTGATCGAACCCTCAAGTTCATTCAGGTCGAGATTTTCCAATTGCAAGGTATCCCGAAATAAGACCTTCGTCCCGGAATCATCGATGGCAAAGGCCCCATGAACCAATGTGCGATTCAGTTGCAATAATCGCTTCAGCATATTCGCCGTCGGATCCTTCTTGATCTCAAAAATAAACTGTTCAAGAATAAGAATAGGATCTTCGCAATCGATCACCAGATGATTGATCCCTTGGTCCTCCTCATCGATCACCACAAGCTCTTGGTTTGGCTCTTCTTTGGTAATCGCAAACTCGAGCTCTTGAAGATAGGCTTTCACCTGTTCAAAATGCGTCATGCGTTCTACTCTCCTTTCCCCAATTTTGATTCAAAATAGTCCATAGCCTCATTTAATTGTTGTGCAATGGCATGAGCCATCTCCCGTTTTTCCAAATCCGTCGCATGAAAGTCGGGATGATATTGTTTCATCAGTCGTTTATACGATAGGCGAATTTCAGGAAGAGTCGCCTGGGGGCCGACCTCTAAATTGGCTCGATACTGCTCTTCTTGTGATGGTGAGGAAGCCGAAGGTGGTTCAGGGGCACCATTCGACGCATCAGAGTAGGAAGAGGCCGACTGAACAGCGTCACGGCCAAATGGAAGATCGCGTAGATGGCTCGTGACAATTCTACCAAGACGACGAAAGAGCGACACACCATACCTCTATAGAGCAATTCTATAAGGGACGATGCCCATACATATGCCTATTACACGTTTTCCTAAAATTTTTTCACCCTTGTCAGAGAATAATGACATATTCAAAGGATACTAACAGAAGAGTGCTAAAGAACAAGGCCTCGGATGTCTGGGCAAGTGTAAAGCGCTATCCGAGATAGGTAAAGCATCAAGCCTTTGAATGTCATTAAAGGAACAATATTCCCCGACAGCCTTGCTAAAAGAACTCTCGCCATTGTGTCATCAGAAAATATTGAAAATCGGTATAAAAATTCTTCATGTCAAGCTCCAAGTATCCATTCATTATCGACACTTTTCCTTGCATGTTTTCCCGTATTTTGCTAATTGATTCAAGTGCTAAAAGGCTTTGGTATGCCCTTAAAAAGATATTGATGTGAATACAACTGATGCCTTCTGAAATGGCACCAGTATTCCTAGCGGGTTGAAAGCAAAAAACAGGGGCTAGCCACCATTCCAGACCTCTCACATTCTTTAGAAAATTGAATGTTTTCATCTAATCCATCATGCGGTAGGGGGTTGCTGAGATGAACCAATTGACAACAGCTTGTGGACGAATGACAGGAGCTTTGGCGAGCGTCATGGGTTTTTTCATGGTGCTAGTCATTGGATTTTCTTTGGTGGAGGTTTCTCAGGCCCAAGTTGCTGGAGGGCTGGTAATTTCGCCGAAAGACAAGTCATTGGATCCATATTATTTTATGGGTGCGGCTTCTTGTAATGGGAGTAATTGCCATGGGAGTACGAAGCCCAGGCCAACGAAGCCAGAGGGGAAATTTTCTATTCCTCAAAACGAATATTGGATCTGGTTGGATAACGATCTTCATGCACAGGCGTATAAAGTCTTACTGCAGCCTGACTCTCAGCGCATGGGTAAAAACCTTGGGATTGATAAACCAGAAACGAGTCAACGGTGTTTGGTGTGTCATGCCGTGGATGTTGTCGAAGAAAACCAAGGCATCAATTATGATTTGACTGAAGGCGTGACGTGTGAAGGCTGTCATGGTCCGGCAGAAAAATGGCTTGGTCCACATACCCGCAGAGATTGGACGAAGGAAAGAGGTCGGGATTTAGGTATGTTCGATACAAAAAATTTGGAAAAACGGACCGAGCGCTGTCTGGCCTGCCATTTGGGTGTGGGGGACAATATTGTTGATCATGAACTCATTGGTGCAGGACACCCAAGACTCAATTTTGAGTTAGATAATTTCAGTGCCGTCATGCCGTCTCATTGGTTCCCCCCAAAAGATAAAAAGGCTCGAGCTTGGCTCGGAGCCAAAGGGTGGGCCACTGGGCAAGCGGTTGCTCTTCGGAACCAGCTTCAATTATTAACCGAATCCAGAAAAGCGCAAACTGTCCTCTGGCCAGATCTCATTCATTTCGATTGTTATGCCTGTCATCATGATGTGGTCGATCGTGTGCGTGAGATTTCAGATGAAGAAAAGGCGCTCCAACGTTGGCGAGTCCGAGATTATAATGGCAGGCCTGGGCGGCTTATTTGGAATGCCGCCAGCTATTCGGTGTACCGCCATCTTCTTGTGGAAATGGCTCCTG
The DNA here is from genome assembly GCA_029261255.1 of Nitrospirales bacterium. Lineage (GTDB taxonomy): Bacteria > Nitrospirota > Nitrospiria > Nitrospirales > UBA8639 > Nitrospira_E. The sequence continues at coordinate 56,031 of JAJDBQ010000190.1, read as the reverse complement.
AGAAAGCGAAGATGTTAGCGCAAATGATCACCACATTTCATGATCAGCTCACGGGTAAAAGCAAGGCCTCAAAAGCTGACTTTGAACAACATCTCACAACACTCGAACAGTTTGTGGCAAGCCTCATTCCGATGGTGCAACAAGCAACATTTACTCAGAAATCTGCATGGTCGTTGATGAATCGAATAACGGGTGATGCGTCCACGATTGCGAATGCAGGGTTTCAATCTGCAGAACAGGCTGTCTTAGGGTTGGCCGCACTTTATGAATCCTACGCAGATGCCGTTGGAAGACCTTCTAACGATAAGGCCCTTGGTGCGGCTATGGATGCCCTTTTTGAGGATATTAAGAGTGGGCGTCAATATGACCTTGTTTCGTTTACGACAAATTTGAAGAAGTTTGGTTCCCTCCTCAGTTCGGGACCATCTGCTGCTGCGGCCGTGAAATAATGAACGGCTCTCTTTGAATCATGAAGGTGTCCTTATGTATGACCTGATTGTTGTGGGTACTGGGCCGGCTGGATTGAGTGCCGCCTGTCATGCTCACAAAAATAATCTCAAAGTCTTAGCGCTTGAAAAAGGGGAAGTGGGGAATACCCTCGTTTTTGACTACCAAAAGGGAAAGTATGTGATGGCTGAGCCACCCATGATCCCTTTACGCAGCGATGTCCCCTTCCAGGCGGGGACACGAGAATCCATCTTGGAAAATTGGGGGACTACGGTGACGGAGGTCGATGTCCCTATTCAGACCTCTGAAGAAGTCAAAGCTATTGAAAAAACCGGGTCGAATTTTACGGTGAAGACCGTCAAAGGGGAGTATGAGGCCAAATCGGTCATTCTTTCTATTGGCGTCCAAGGCAATCCCCGGATGGCAACTGCGCCTGGAGCAGATTTACCTCATGTCGCCACCAGAGTTGGCGATCCCACTATCTATGAGAACGAAGATATTCTCGTTTTAGGTGGCGGTGATGCGGCTATCGAAAAAGCCTTGGCCCTCTCTCATAAAAATCGTGTGGGAGTGGTCTATCGGAAAGAAGAATTTTTTCGCTTAAAAGATGCGCTCGATCGTGAAGTCAAAGCCAAGATTGCCTCAAAACAATTGACGCCGTTTTTCTGTTCAGAAGTCGTGCGTATTGAAGAACACGTGGCCTACATCCAGAATGTGAATACTCCCGACGAACCTCCTTTCAAAGTCAAAGCCGATCTCATTTTTGTGAGTTTTGGTGCTGAAATGCCCAAAGCGTTTTTGAAGAAAATTGGAATTAAGTTCGCTTCTGACAGTGCGAATGCACCTCCCGTGTTGACCAAGCACTTTGAAACCAATATTCCGGGTTTGTATATGATTGGTTCGGTCGCTGGTTATGGCTTGATCAAACAAGGCATGAATCAAGGATATGATGTTGTGGAACATCTCCTTGGGCATGATGTTGAACCAGTCGAAGAGCCCATCATTCGTGATGATCGGCTTGGCATGTTTGGTGGCTCAGTGGATGAACGGTTGGATACCCTACGAGCGCTTGTCCCTCTTCTCGCCGATGTGTCGGATCCTATTATTCGTGAAATGCTTCTCGCCAGTACCGTGTATCGCGATATCAAACCCAAAACCCTTATTTATCGAGAAGAAGATTATTCGGATAGTTTATATATCATCATTGACGGGAATGTGCAGGTAAAAAGTAGTGCGCTAGGAGAGGATCAACCAGCGGCCATCTTAGAGCCTGGAGATTTTTTTGGCGAAATGAGTTTAGTGTCTGGTCTGAGACGTTCGGAAACTGTCAAATCCACGAAAGAATGTGTGCTTGTTGAGGTTCCTCGCAGAGCTGTCCTCCGCCTGCTCAATGCTGATCTTTCCGTGAAACGTAAAATCGATCAAAGCTTCATCTTTCGCGCCCTCCAAATGTATTTATTGCCTGATGCTGATCGAACATTCCTCCGGTCAGCGTCGACTCGCGCGAAAACGATGACCTATAAACAGGGAGAGGTCGTCTTTACAGAAGGCGCATCGGCTGATGCTTTTTATCTAGTGAGAAGTGGCTCAATGAAGGTCAGTAAACAATCTGGTTTAGCTGGCACAGACGTGGTGGTGAATCATCTCCCTGTCGGGACGTATTTTGGCGAAGTCGGACTGCTAGACCCTGAGAACCCCATTCATCAATTTACGGTGACGGCGACCAAGCCAAGTGAAGCCATTCGTATTAAGAAAAAGGATTTCTCTACGATTCTCGATCGATACCCTGATTTTCGTGAGCAACTGACCCAAAATGTACAGGAAAAAATGTTGTCTGGGTTAGAAGTGTCCATGCGGGAGTCCGAAGAGGGACATCTCATTAATCGGTTGATGGACAAAGGGGTCTTTGAAGGCACGGATGTTCTGTTTATCGATGAAAATGAATGTGTTCGTTGTGATCAATGCGTCAATGCCTGCGCCAATACTCATAATGGGCAAACACGACTCTACCGGACTGAGGGAACCATTTATGGGAGTCTACTGGTTCCAACATCCTGCCGGCACTGTGAAAATCCCATGTGTATGACTGATTGTCCACCAGGCGATGCGATTGTGCGAGATCCAAATGGCGAAGTCTTTATTCATGCCGATCGATGCATTGGTTGTGGGAACTGTGCCACCAATTGTCCATATGGCAGCATTTTTATGGTGCATGAGAGAAAACCCAAAGAACTTGGGGCATTTGATCGTCTCCTTGCCTTGGTTGGTCTTGGTGGTGATGCGACAGAAGAAGGTGAGCAAACAAAAGCCATCAAATGTGACTTGTGCCAAGATTTAGGGCATGGCCCCGCTTGCGTCAGAATCTGTCCAACTGGGGCAGCCATGCGTGTATCGCCCAATGATTATTTTAAACGAATTGGCGTAGGGAGCTCGAGTGAGCAAACCAGGTGAGGGCACATTTCTCTCCTATCGAGGTGGTCGATGGCTCTGGATCAGTCTCATCATTAGCGTGGCCTTGTGCCTGCATTATCTCGATTACCAGTCTCGCATGCTCGCGTGGGGGGGGAGTACCATTGGGCTGATCTATGGCCTATTTGGCACCATCATTATTCTCATCCTCATGTATCTCGGCATTCGGAAACGGTCGTATGCCAGCAGGATGGGAACGTTAAAGGGGTGGGTGAGCGCACATGTTGCGTTAGGGCTCTTGACCCTTTTAATTATTCCTCTCCATGCGGGATTTCGTTTTGGATTTGATGTTCATACCTTGGCCTTTGTTCTCCTTGCCATTGTGGTGTTGAGCGGTATTTTTGGTGTGGTGCTATATCAGGCTATTCCGGTACGACTCACCAAATATGAGACTGAGCTCCAATCCGATAAAGTTGATAAAGAAATTGCTCGGCTCCTTTCGGAAATACGTGCCCAAATCAAGGATAAATCCGATGCGCTTGTGAGCCTCTATCAGCAAGAGGTCACGGCCATGGGTGCGGTGAAGCCCAAAGGGTGGTCGCTCTTATTTGGAGGAAGCGGTGGCGATCTTCTCGCTCAACGAACCGCCCAATTATCCACCTGGATCCCTAAGATTCCAGTAGAAGACCAACCCACCTTTCAATCTGTCTCACAGTTATTGCTCAAGAAGACACAACTGGAAATGCATCTGCTCAAGCAAATGAAACTACGCAATGCGATGCAGGCTTGGTTATATCTGCATGTACCCGTATCCATTGCGATGCTCATGACTGTGGCCATCCATTTGTGGAGTGTCTTCTTTTATTAATGGGAATGTTGAAAAATATCACCAGTGGCATTCTCGCCATTTGCTCGTGCTCACATACTGGAACTACGCTCCGCGCGTCCAAATGGCTGCGGCCTGGCTGGATGATTGTTCTGATGATTCCCGTTGGCTGCTGAGATTCATTCTTGCGTGCGCAATAAAGGCCGTTTTATGAGAATGAATCAACAGATTCTGATAACAAGAACAAGGGTTTCGAAATAACAGAGTAGACCATCATGTCATTCCAAATCATTCGACAGATTAACTTCCGAGGGGAAGTTCAGACAAAGATCATCGATATTCCAGGGTCAGTGCTCCATATCGGCCGTGCTTCCTCCAATGACCTTCACTTGGCAGACCTATCCGTTTCCCAGAATCAGACGAAAATCATCTGTGATGAAGAGGGGCACTGTGTCATCCACGATCTCACAGAGACTGGGAAGCTCTTACTCAATGCTCAGCCCATTATTGGAGAGCGCTCCCTGAATGAAGGGGATAAAGTTAGCATTCATGGGTACGACCTGATCGTTTCCCAAGCTGATCCGAGCGGTCCTTTCATCCTGACAGTGGAACATGAACCCCTTAAGACAGGAGAACCCTCGCTGGAATTGATGCCGAAGCTTCAGCTTTCAGAGGGACGTTGGACCCGCAAATCACTTTCTCTTTGGCTTACCCTTCTCGTATTGGCTGGTTCTGTTGGAGCGTTAGCATTGGGGAAACCCGGGATGTTTATGCCTGGCCCCGTTTCCGTAAAACATGCAAAATTTACGGAACAATGTGAAAAGTGTCATAGCGAATGGAAAGCTGTGTGGAATCTTGTCCCAGACAAAACGTGTCAAGGCTGCCACCCCAAAACCATTCTTAGTCCTTCCCACTTTGAAAATCAGACGGAAGCTCCTGGCCCACCTTGTGCTTCGTGTCACCTTGAACATAAGGATGATCGGCCTTTAATCGCCGTTCCGGACCACCAATGTGTTGAGTGTCATGGAGATCTTAAGGTGAAGGAAGCAAAATTCCCTATCAAGACTGCCGTGCATGACTTTACACGCGACCATCCTGAATTTTCGATTACTCGACGTAATCAGCAGAGCGATGCTCTCAGGCGCGTGAGTTTTTCAGATAAGACAGAATTGAAAGACGATGCTCTGTTGAAGTTGAATCATAAATGTCATCTATCGCCTCAACTTCTCGGGGATCGAGGTCCTGAGACATTGACATGTGAGAGCTGTCATCGTGTGGATCAAAAGGGGCAGTATATGCAGGCTACGAGTTATGAACGAGACTGCAAGCGTTGTCACTTATTGACGTTTGACTCTAAAATTCCAGATAAGACGATTACGCATGGGCGACCGTTTAGTGAGGTTAGCCAGGAACTCAATGAAATCTATGCGGATTTTTATTTTAATTCCTTACCTGGAGAGTTGAAACGTGCGAGAGGTATGCGTCGCCTTCCTGGCCAACCAGCGACACGCGAAGAGCGAATATTTGTCAATGAGCGAGTGGCTCGGGCGGAGCAATTTCTTCTTCCACCCAAAGGGAAGGCCTGCTTGAAATGTCATGCCGTCGAAACCACACAGTCAGGGAAGCCCCAATTGATCGCTCTCCCATTAGTACACGATGATTGTGGGTCTGAATCACAAACTACGACAGAAATTAATAAATCGCGTGTGAAAAATATTGACATTTCCATGAAGGGAGCGCTACCGTCTTCCGGAAATTTTGAGATTGCAGGCACTCACATTCCTGAACGTTGGTTTCCCTATAGTCGCTTTGATCATGCGGCACATTTTGGACTTCAAGAAATCAAATCAAAAGATGGGCATCTTTGCTTGGGATGCCATGAGCATGCTCAGGAAAGCCGAGAGACCTCTGATGTCCTGTTGGCAGGAATTAGTCACTGTCGGACCTGTCACGAGGAGCCAGTAGGTGCACAAGCTCAGTGCAAGACATGCCACGAATTTCATCCCAAGGCAGCTTCCGATAGAGAGCAGCTAGCTAGCTTCCACAATCAGATGGGTCTAAGCCAAGTTAACAATCATCCTGATTCGCAATAAATTCGACGCTTTTATTTTAGTTCTGGACATTGTTATGACATTACACAATCGACAAAGCCAAAGAACTTCAGTGAAGAGAATTCATACCATGTGGATGTTGCTCGGCCTCAGTCTCCTTGTTTCCTGTGGTCCTTCCACTGATGTAGGAAAGAATACTGGTGCTGGCGAAGGGGCAGAATTTGCCACACAAGCAGCTTCTGGACGGCTCACTGCTGCTGATGTTCAGCAAATCATTGCTCAAGCTGCCACGCAAGCTCAGGCTCTTGGTTTTTCTGCCACCATTGCCGTTCTTGACCGCGAAGGTACGCGACTGGGCATATTAGAAATGGCTGGTGCGAATCAAGCGCCAACCATACGTGGCGGCGGAACTGGAGGTCTTGAGGGATTTAATACGTCTCCTCTTCCGGCTCCGAATACGAATCTCACTCTCAGCGCAGCCGCAGCGATATCTAAAGCAGGAACCGCTGCGTTGTTTGGGACACAAGGTTTTGCATTGAGTACGAGAACAACAAATTTTGTACTTCAGGAACGATTTCCGCCTGGAGTCGATCCTGCTCCCGGTGGTCCCTTACTAGGAGTCCAATTCTCGCAACTGCAATGTAGTGATGTGAACAGGACAGGCCACCCAGCCAATCAAGTTGGTCTCCCTCTTGGTTTATCAGCGGATCCTGGAGGGTTGCCGCTCTATAAGAACGGTGTTTCCGTTGGCGGCATTGGTGTTGAGGGAGACGGAGTCTACACTCTTGATCGTGATGCGACTGATGAAGACATTGCCATAGAAGAAGTTGTGGCCGCTGCGGGCACATTATTTTTTTCTGCGCCCATTGATATCAGAGCAGATCGTATTCTTGTTGATGGATTGAGGTTGCCATTTTCGAATTCAGAGCCACCAAACAGCCAAAATACGCTCCCGTATACGAGTTTTTCTGGTCCTGGAACAGAAATCATTGTTCCCATTGCAAGTCCGGCTTCTGGTTTTGTGCGAAGGACGGTAGGAGGTGTCAGTGGTTGGGTTGATCCAACATCTTCCCCAGTCCCATTCATTGCCGGAACAGATGGCTTCTTGACTGCTGCGGATGTTGAGCAAATTATCGGACAAACGGCTCGCCAGGCGAATCGCACTCGGTCAGCTCTTCGTTTTCCCCTGGGACTTCCAGCGAGAACTTCCATGACCGTGGTTGATACGAATGGTGTCATCCTTGGCATGTTCCGCAACAATGATGCCCCAGTTGAAAGTTGGGATATTTCGGTTCAGAAAGCGAGAACGGCAAATTTCTTTATGCGTGCGGACGCGGGGACAATTTTAACGGCTAACGGTTTCGGTAATTATGTCACGGCGCTGGCAGGTGATGGGATTCCATTGAATGGATCGATTGCCTTTTCAGTCAGAGGGCTTGGATTTTTAGCCTATCCCATTTTCCCTCCCGGTGCGACTCGATCGGCTTCTTTTGGGCCTTTGTCGAAACCTTTAGGGGAATGGAGTATTTTCAATAATGGACTTCAGGCAGACTTGTTGTTGGCAACCCTGCCCACACCAAATTTTTTAACAGGTGTGGGGCCATGTATCCCCATAACCCAAGCTCAAAGCGGCATTCAATTGTTCCCTCAAGGTGTGCCGTTGTTTAAAAATGGCATTCATGTTGGCGCCCTAGGATTATCTGGTGATGGGGCAGACCAAGACGATATTATTCCTGTCATTGGTTCGGAAGGATTTGATTCACCATCAAATATTCGGTCCGATCAAGTTGAAGTTCGTGGGGTCCGTCTTCCGTTTGCCGTATTCCCACGATTACCTGATTTGTAAAAGGAATGAATGTGCGACTGAGTAAGGTGGTTTTTCAAGGCCTAGGAATTTTTGCCTGTTTAGGTATGGTCTTGGTGTCCGTCGATTCAATACCGTTGTTGGCTGAAGACAGCGTTATCGTCGCTCAATCCGATGGATCTGGATCACGAAGGCGATTGCCAAGGGGGCGCTCCCGATCAATTCCTGAAACGTCTGATTCCACTGGTGCAGAGAGAATCCCCACGGAACCAGCTTCTCCAAGCATTGATCTTGAAGAACCTTCAGTTCCGACCATAGAAGAATCTCCTGAGGTTCCTACTGTTGAAGTCGAACCCGTCGATGGCACTCCTGTCGTACCAGCGGCGCAACCTGAAGATATTGGGCCTCCACCAACCATTGAGCCGCGACCAGTTCAAGAAGTCGAGACGTCCCCGGCTGTGACAGAGCCCGAAGTTTCAGCCCCGGCCTCGGTTGAACAAGAGACTTTGGAGCCTCTACCAGTCGTACCTGTCACAGAACCCGAAGAGATTGCGCCGCCGCCAGCCCTTGAGACGCCGCCGGTCCAAGAGGTCGAAATACCCTCTTCGGTGACTGAACCCGAAATCGTCGCCCCGGCCTCGGTAGAAAGAGAGAGCTTGGAGCAAGTGCCAGTCACCCCTACGACAGAACCGAAAATGGTTGTCCCTCCTCCCGTCAATGCGACACCACGAGTCCAAGAAGTTGAAACGCTACCGGCCGTGACGGAGCCAGAACGTTCAGCTCCAGCTTCGGTTGAGAAAGAAATATTGGAGCAGACACCTATTGTCCCAACGACGCAACCTGAAAACATTGCACCACCAACAACCATTGAGCCGCCGCTAGTTGAAGAAGTAGATATTCAACCAGCTCAGACAATGCCTGCGGTACAACCCGCTGATTCTCAACCTGCAGGACGCCGGTTGCCGAGTGGACGATCTCGCTCAACAGTTGAAAGGCCTGCGCCTCGAACGCAACCTCAAGCAGTGGCTGGCGAGGAACCGTCTCGAGCTCAAATAGACGAATTTCAGCGAAGCAATTTTATCCCCATACGAGATCGATGGAGAATTGGGTATGCGAACAACTTCTTAGATCCCTATGCGCAGAATGTCCTGAAGGGTGATTACGCCATTATCGGACAAAACATTTTCCTGAACGTAATTGGGATCAGTGAATCACTCTTTGAAGCGAGAAGCGTCCCGACTCCACAAGGGATTAGTCGTAATCGAGCGGGCAGCGGTGAGTTTTTTGGACGAGGACGGCAGCTCTTTTTTAATCAAAATCTTGTTGCCAGCATTGAAATCTTTCAAGGGTCAACTGGATTTAAACCTCGGGATTGGGCGGTCCGTTTCACGCCGGTGTTCAATTATAATTATTTGGACGTCGAAGAACGGAATATTGTCAACCTGGACATACGCGAGGGTACAAACCGTTCTGATTATCAACTGGCTCTTCAAGAGTTGTTTGTTGAAGCCAGACTGTGGGAGTTATCCCCGCGGTTTGATTTTATTTCCATGCGGTTAGGTATTCAGGGATTTACGAGTGATTTTCGTGGATTTATTTTTGCCGACAATGCTCCTGGTGTTCGGTTTTTCGGAAATTTCCTCAACAATCGTTATCAGTGGAATATCGCCTATTTTAATCTTTTAGAAAAAGATACGAATAGTATGCTCAATTCGCTTGAGATACGGAATCGACGAGTCATTGTTGCCAATATTTATAAGCAAGATTTTATTTTTAAGGGGTATACCACACAATTTAGTTTCCACTATGACCGTGATGTGGCCGGGGATGAGGATCCTGATGGTCAAATATATGATCGAAACGGATTTCTCGTACGGCCAGCTCGTCTGGGGACGCTGCGTCCTCACAACGTACATGCGTACTATTTGGGTTGGGCCGGGGATGGACATATCGGGCGATGGAATGTGTCGCATGCCTTTTACCAGGTTTTGGGCAAAAGCACGTTTGATCCGGTCGCTGGTCGAGATGTGAAGATTAATGCGCAATTAGCTGCACTTGAAGTCTCCTACGATATTGACTGGTGGAGACCAAAAGTTTCTGTGTTCTACGCATCAGGCGATCGAAATCCTGTTGATGATACCGCCCGCGGATTCGATTCCATTCTGGACAACGTAAACTTTGCTGGAAATGGTTTCAGTTATTTCAATAGGCAAGGGTTCCTTCTCTCAGCAACAGGGGTCTTTTTAAATAATCGGTTTAGTTTTTTGAATGATCTGAGAAGTAGTAAAATTCAAGGGCAATCACAGTTTACCAATCCTGGTGTTATTCTTGTAAGCGGAGGCGTCGATATTGAAGCGACTCCAAAGTTGAAAGTGTTGCTCAATTATAATTACCTGTGGTTTGCCTCGACAGCCAGTTTAGAGTTTGTCCTTCATCGAGAAGATCTCAGACAATCAATCGGGCACGATGCCAGCTTTGGGTTCATTTATCGACCATTGCTGAATCAAAATATTGTGTTAAACGGGGGATTGGCCTTTTTGTTTCCAACTGGTGGGTTGGAAGATATTCAAGGTGACAAGGGACTCTATTCAGCATTCTTTTCGGCAGCATTCACTTTTTGAAAAATCATCTTTGTATTGATAATGGATGGCGTGATCATGAGACGACGCAACACATTCTGTAAAAAAATCCCAGTTGTTATGGGAGTCATGGCCTGTTTGGGATTGTTTCTTCTCCAGGGTTGCTGGCAAACACAAAAACTTGAGCAGCCGAGTGCTCCAATCACGGCACCTGCGTTGTCGTTTAATCTCATTGGACAGACATCAGAGGAAGTTGAGACAAAGAATAGCGGTTGTGTCAGTTGTCATACCCAAACCGACGCTCCGACGATGCACAACTCACCCAGTGTGCGTTTAGCTTGCGTGGATTGTCATGGCGGCCGTGGAGAGATCATGGTACCAGGCAATGTGAAATCTGGATCAGCCGCTTATGATGAGGTCATGGTTAAGGCTCATGTCCAACCACGGCATCCTAATGCCTGGAAAGGCAAGGACGGGAAATACTCTTCTAAGAATCCTCAAGGCAATGAAACGTTCTTAAATAAAGAACGTCCTGAATTTATCCGTTTTATCAATCCTGGAGATTTGCGTGTGGCAAAGCAGGTGTGTGGCGATTGTCATCAAGAACAGGTAGGACAAGTTCCAACCAGTCCCATGACCACGACCAGTGTATTCTGGAGTGCCGCTGCCTATAACAATGGGATTTTTTCTCCCGCTATTGGTGCACAAAAAACGCCATTCCTTGGTGAAAGCTATAGTATGAATGGCGTTCCACAGCAGATCATTCTGGATCCACCTCCCACCCCAGAAGAATTGGCGAGGGGTGTGTTGCCGTTCGTGCTTCCGCTTCCTCGATGGGAAATTATGCCACCAGGCGATATTTTTCGTGTCTTTGAACGAGGCGGGATTACCATCCCTTCAAACTTCCCTGATATCGGGACAGCGCCGTCATTGTTCATGCAACAACCAGGGAGGGAAGACCCGGGACGACCAGATATTCGGCAAAGTAATCGTGGGAAGGGAACTGGACTACGCATCTCCATTCCAGTTTTAAATCTACATAAAACGCGTTTGAATGATCCACATTTATCCTTCTTAGGCACGAACGACAATCCTGGAGATTTTCGTTCGAGCGGATGTAGTGCCTGCCATGTGGTCTACGCGAATGACCGAGATGTTTTCCATTCAGGACCCTATGCTAAGTTTGGCAATAAAGGCGAGAGTCAAACCATTGACCCCACCATACCGAAAAAGGAGGCTGGCCACCCTCTCAAGCATGAATTCACCAAGTCGATTCCAACGAGCCAATGTATGGTGTGCCACATGCATCAGCCAAATGTCTTCGTCAATTCCTTTATGGGGTACACCATGTGGGATTACGAGACCGATGCTGAGGCCATGTGGCCAGAGAAACAGAAATATCCAACTTCTGAAGAAATTCTCGAGGTCAATAGTCGCAATCCTGAAGGGGCCGCGCCTAAAGGAAAATGGTCAGACCCAGAATTTTTGACTGAGGTTAGTCAACTCAATGGCGAACTCAAGCATACACAATTTGCCGATTATCATGGCCATGGATGGAACTTTCGTGCGGTATACAAACGAGATCGTAAGGGCCATTTGCTCGATGATGATAATAATGTAGTTTTAGATGTCACAAGTGAAAAATTACAGCAGGCGATGAAACCGAGGACGGACGAAGAATGGAAATCTGGACGGCCAGGTGTTCCGGTTCATCTCAAGGATATTCATCTTGAAAAAGGTATGCATTGCGTCGATTGCCATTTCTCTCTCGATAACCACGGAGATGGAAGACTCTATGGACAATATGCCGATGCCATTGAGATCACTTGTGTTGATTGTCACGGGACGAGTGATAAATATGCCACGGTGAAAACCACTGGACCGATGGCGCCTTCAGGTGGCACCGATTTGAGTCGTGGCCTGACGAAGGGGAAAAAGCGTCGCTTTGAATGGCGTGAAGGAAAGTTAATACAACGGTCTTCTCTAGAAAAAGGAAAAGAATGGGAAGTCGTTCAAGTTAAAGATACGATTAACCCACAGTCAGATTGGGCTATAGCGCATCCCAAGCAGGCTGAACGGTCTCGTTTAGCAAAGACTATACAGAAGGATGGGAACACGTGGGGGACCATGCCTGCTAACCACGATGAGCTGGCTCATGCGAATGAGAAAGTCGCCTGTTATTCCTGCCATCTCTCCTGGACCACAAGTTGTTCGGGATGTCATTTGCCTATTCAAGCTAATTGGAAAACGAAATCAAAGCATTTTGAAGGGGAAGAAACACGGAATTTCGCCACCTATAATCCTCAAGTTGTTCGCGATGACCAATTTATTCTTGGCATTCATGGAACAGTCAAACGTGGCGGAAAAGATAAAAAATTAGTGGCTCCCGTTCGATCGACTAGTGCGTTAGTGTTGAGTTCGACGAACACGAACCGTGAACGCATTTATGTTCAACAGCCTCCGATTTCGGCAGCCGGATTTAGTAGCCAGGCGTTTGCTCCACATTTTCCACATACCGTACGGTCTACCGAAACCAAACAGTGTACAGATTGCCATTTATCAAAAGAAAACGATAACAATGCGTGGATGCAGCAACTCCTAGGGCAGGGAACAAACTTCCCCAACTTTATTGGGAGACACGCCTGGGTTGGGCAGGGGAGTTCAGGATTTGAGGCTGTTCCCGTCACAGAATGGGATGAACCCCAAGCTGTCTATGGAAGTTATCTACACAAAGTGGCCTATCCAGATTATTATGCCGCATTTCTAGAAGATGGACGAGAAATTCCACGATGGAAAGATGGGCGTGAAAATGCCAAATATCACGGTGGCAAAGATATTCGAAGTCTTCAACTCAGAGGAGAATATCTTTTTACCGCCAATGGGGCGGGTGGGTTCCGTGTATTTGACGTCGCCAGTGTCGACAACAAAGGATTTTCGGAGAACCTGGTGACATCCCCCGTCTCTCCAATTGGGCAGCGCACGTATATTTCAAGCGAAATGGCAACGGATATCGCGTTACCGACCACGATGCCTGTTTCACCCTCTCGTCAGGACAGCGAGGCATTCACCAAGCATGCAGAGAAGAACCAGGAACAAACCATGCATCCCTTGTATCGGTATGCCTATTTTACCGATTCAGTAGAAGGGTTGATCGTCGTAGATGTTGAAACCTTATCTGATGGAGATCCTGATAATAATTTCCTCTATCGTGCCGTCACGTTTAACCCTGATGATGTTCTTAATGGGGCAAGAAAAATTACTATAGCGGGAAATTATGCCTATATCTCGTGCGACAGAGGTCTTGTCATTATAAATATTGAAGATCCCTTGAAGCCGAAGGTGGCCACTGAGATAGGGGAACCAAATATATTGAACCCGGGTGTGGTTGCCGTGCAGTTCCGCTATGCCTTCGTTCTCGATGAAGAAGGCCTGAAGGTGCTGGACATCACTTTTCCTGAGACACCCAAGGTTGTCACCGGGGCTGCTATTCCTTTACAGGGTGCTCGAGACATTTATGTGGCGAGGGGGTATGCCTACGTTGCCGCAGCTGACCAAGGCTTGGTGATTATCAATATTGATCAGCCAGAACAACCAAAAATCGCCCAAAGCTTTACTGCGGATGGTCAAATGAATGATGCCTATGCGGTGAAGGTGGCTTCTACGAACGCCAGCCTGTTTGCCTATGTGGCTGATGGAAAGAACGGATTACGGGTGATCCAATTGACTTCGCCACCAACTCAACCCAACTACTATGGGTTTAATCCTACACCCGTTCCAGAACTCATTGCGACCTACAAAACAAAAGGTCCAGCCATTGCGCTGTCGAAAGGTCTTGACCGCGATCGTGCGGTTGATGAAAGTGGTAATCAGGTCAGTGTCTTTGGCCGTTTAGGTTCACGGCCATTTAATCTGAAAGAGCAGCAACAAATGTATTTGAGAAATGGGGAACTGTATCAGGTGACCAACGAACCACCAGGTCCACCTCAGTAGTCTGAAACCGAATTGATTCTGGAGAGTATCCTCCAGCATGCCTTGTGACCTCCGAGCCCAGCCGACTAGCCCTCAACCAGTGTCTCTAATATTCTAGGGGACGCCTTACGTTTAACCTTGGAGGTCTCCACGAGAGCCATTGATGCGCGTGATAAACCTTCGGCAATGCTGAGGATTGTGATCCATTGAGCCCGACCCTTTCTTTGCCGGCACGTTAGATGGCGTCACGACTAATTCAGTTCCGTCAACTCCAGGTCACGGTCTGGCCTCGATTCCTGAACCACGGACGTTTCTGCTCTTAGCTTCCGAGTTGGTTGGGTTAGGCTTCTGTAGATACCGAAGCCGTCTGAAAGACTAAGTTTTTAGTTGGTAGGTAGATAATAAGAGGAATTCCGTCTAAGCCTGTGCCTATTTCAAGTGATGCTTACATAGATTACAGAGAGCCATTAAACTTACGAAAGCTTAGGCTCGGCGAGCTTATTTATTTTGCACTTAGTGCCAGATCGCATCAGAAAATAAAATGAGGAACATACGGATGAAGTATGAGTCGAGAGAAAAAGACATTATGAAAATTAATATCTGCAAGTCGTTGTACTATTTGTTCGTCATTCTCACTGTTGCCTTGATTTTCGTGTTGCCAGTTAAACCAGCATTGGCTGGTTGCCAGCTCAATATCTTTATCAAGAATACCGGAAATGCTTCACTCGAGGTGAACAATGAGTATTCCGGTGGGTATCATACTTCTGTGAAGATCAAATTTGGAAAATGGAAGGACCTACGTGCAGGGGATTGGTTCTTTTATGAAGATGGTCTTGAGCTAGATCCTACTGGAAAAATGGGGGATGTGTTTCGCGGAGACTTCAATTGTGGGGCAAAACGACGCTACAAGTTTCGGTATTCATGCCAGGGAGGGGATAACCGAGGCCGTTCATTTACAGACTATTATCCGTCATCCACGGGCTGGACAAAACAACAAAGTGTGACCGTCAATCTTGAGAGCTGTCAATAGGCACATGCATACAACAATAACGCCAGGCATTGTTGCCGTTCAGAATTCTAGGCACCTAATTCAGAGAATGATCGTGTGACTCACTGGCTCATAACCGCAAGTTAATTCATTTCCTTGATCACTAGAGTATTAAGTAGAGGGCTTACTGATGTATAGCATTGAGAATTTTTTTATTGACCGGCTTCATGCTTTCTAAGTTTCGTTTCCCTATCATTATCTACCTCCCTCCCTCCCAGCAATTTCCATCCCTTCCACTAGGACAGTGTTTTCTCAAGGAAAGAAAACTTCAAGAGTAGAGGATCTTTGATCTACCAATTAAGTAGTCCCCAGCCATTTGCCTCTTTAGGGATGACGACATTGGTGGTCTTTAAGAAGCGTGACGGTTGGACGATTTCTCCATTGGGTCTGACAAATTTCGTAAATTGAAGTATGACCGTTGCCTTATCATCGGTTTTCGTTAAATCACCGATTGATGTTTCGATCGTCTGATATCTTGCAAAGAGATTTTCGAGCATTTTTTGCCGGCTTGTTGACATGGTGCTGATTGCTTTCAGAGTTTTTAAATCCCTTTTGCTGATTGATCGTTGAAGCTCAGCGAGTAATGTGTTTAATTTCTGATCTTCAGTCGCTTGGACCGCGGCCTTGGCCTTAGCAATACGGGCTTTCTCGGCAGCTTTGGCTTTGGCTGCTGCTGCTGCTTCGGCAGCGCGGGCTTTCTCTGCGGCTAGAGCTTGGACCTGGGCTTTCGCTTCGGCAGCGGCTTTTGCTTTAGCAACCCGGGCTTTCTCGGCAGCTTTGGCTTGGGCTACGGCTTTCGCTTCTACCGCCCTAGCTTTTTCGGCCGCTTCGACTTGGGCCGCGGCCGTTGCCTCCGCAATTCGAGCTTGTTCGGCATCTTGAGCTTTGGCTGCAGCGTTAGCCTCCGCAACCCGCGCTTCTTCAACCGCCTGGGCAGTAGCAGTATTTGCTTCTGTCACTCGTGCTTTTTCTGCTGCTTGAGCTTTAGTGGTAGCTATTTCTTGAGCAATGCGAGCTTCTTCATTAGCCTTAGCTGTCGCAGCAGCTTTAGCTTGAGCCTCTCGAGCTTCTTCATCGGCCTGAGATTCGGCTGCAGCTTGGTCCTGAGCCATCCGTATTTTCTCTGCGACTTGAGCTTCCGCGGCAGCCGCCGTCTGAGCAACTCTCTCTTCCTCCGCAGCTTGAGCTTTGGCTTCAGCTTGGACACGAGCTACTCGTGCTTCTTCAGCGGCTTGAGCTTCGCTGGCAGCTTTAGCCTGTGCCATCCGAGCTTCATCCTCGGCAGCTTTGGTTGTAGCAATAGCCTTCTCTTGTGCCACTCGAGCTTCTTCTGTAGCAGTCTGATTCCCGTCGAGAGATGGGATTTTTACTTCTTCTGGCGTAACAGTTCGTGGCGCCTTTTGGTCTTGAATTACCTTGGTGACAGTATCTGTCTTTTGATTAATGTTAGTATCTAATTGGGTACTCACATAATAATAGCCACCAATAACCAGTAAAATAATTGTGGCAAAAACTGAATTCCGAATGGTTTTTTTCGTATTGCTCTCGACGGGATCGATGGATCTAGGTGCGTCCTCAATAGCTATTTTCTTTGGTTTTAATGGAGAACTTCTTGTCGGTTTTGGTAACTTCTCAGGTTGTTTCCCAGGTTTCTGGCCAGCCGGACCAGATGAGGGCGGGTGCAGAACAGCCACAGTCTTATCGTCTTCCAGACCTTCTGGTTCCTGTACTCTCGGTTTCACGATCGTCGCATCTGGGTCTTCCCAAATTTCTCGAAGATCCTCGAGACGAGCAATCAAAGCCTCGGCATTTTGAATGCGATCAGTGGGGTCAAAGCGGAGCAGATCCTGAATCACGGCTTGGATGCCTTGAGGGACATCCGAGGAGAAATTTAGAGCAGGAATGGTCGCCTCGGCTTGCAGATTGCCGTATATGGCGAGATTGGGCACATCTTTCCAGAGATTTTTGCCCGTAACCAGTTCATACAGCACCATACCAAGAGAATAGAGATCTGTTTTCCCATCCAATATAGTATTGCGCGCCTGTTCTGGGGACATATATTTGAGAGTGCCGATTAATTGACCGGTTGAAGTCAGGGGAGCGTCGCTCAACGCTTTGGCAATGCCAAAATCGGTCAACTTTACGAACTGATTGCTATCAAGAAGGATATTGGCGGGTTTAATGTCACGATGAATAATGTCACAAGAGTGACTTTTCATTAAGGCCTGGGCAATTTGTCGAGTTACATTGATGGCGTCCCGAAGAGGGAATTTCCCTTGGCTCCGTAGTTGATCCCGTAGATTGGTTGATGGGAAATACTCCATAACCAAATATTCAGTTCCATGATCATTGGCCACGTCAAAAATTTGCACAATATTCGGATGACCCTGAAGACGCGCGGTCTTTCTGGCTTCATCACGAAATCGTTCGACGAAATCCGCATCACTACTGAGGTGTGAGTGGACAACTTTCAGCGCAGCCACACGATCAAGTTTGGTGTCCAAGACTTTATAGACCGCTCCCATCCCCCCCTCGGCAATGAGTTCTTGGACTTCAAATCGTTCAGAAAATACTTGTTTTGACATAAAAAACCTGACTGTTGGCTGGGACTGAGTCAGAAGACTCTACGTATATAGCTCATGTAGGAAGGACTGAGCGGTCTGAATCTCCAGACAAGGGAGATTGTGGCCTTTGCTCGTCACGTTTTGATGACATTTTATCCTGTTTCGAACAGATTACGGGCTATGCAAATGATATGAACGAACCTCTGGAATCACAGCAAAATCATCGTGGCGCGTTTGTGAAAAAAAGTCAAGATCGTAATAGACTTATCGGTAATTTTAATCAATTCGTACACCAGAAATTTCCGTATCGTGTCTTGAGAATATGACAAGTTCTTTACCTCTCTCATTTGCTTGACGGTTATAGTTGGTTTCGATAGCATGAGCTGATTTTTACTGAGTTTTTATGAGTATGCTTCATTTTTCTCCAGGGCTACGGGTCACCGTAACGTTGGCATGGCTAGCGGTAACAGCCTTCTTGCTTGCTCACCTAGCCTCGCTCTTTGTGGCTGAGGCGATCGGAGCGAAAGTCGGCCCCCTGCGTCATGTCATTTCTGTCCCAGTTGCCACGTCTTTACCCTCACCCCAAGAGCTCGGAAATCGTATTTTAAGCAGCTCTGTGTTTCCTGGTGATCGACACGGATCTATCCTCTCAAGACCAAGCGAGGTGACGAGTGAAAACGTATCAATACAACTCCAAGTTGAGTTAGTCGGCACCGTAGCAGGGGACAGGGCCTTGAGTTATGCGATTATCAAATCACTGCAAACCGCCACTCAGTCACTCTATCGAGTAGGTGATTCGATTCCAGAAGTAGGAACATTGGTGCGGATTAATCGACATCAGGTGATCATTGCCCTCGATGATGGTCAACGCACGACGTTAGAAGCTGGATGGATG
This sequence comes from Nitrospirales bacterium, assembly GCA_029261255.1. Lineage (GTDB taxonomy): Bacteria > Nitrospirota > Nitrospiria > Nitrospirales > UBA8639 > Nitrospira_E. Next base: position 37,439 of record JAJDBQ010000190.1, on the reverse strand, counting down.
AAGAAGACAGCGATGGCTTCACAATCAAGTTCTGCTTTACAACTTTATGGAGATAGAAGAGACGAACGAACGGTCATGCCAAGACGGGAAATCGTTGAAGCATTTTCAAATCTTCCCCGAATTCTGCAACAGGCGAAAGCCACACCGCTCATGTCAGCCACAGGTATGGATGGTGTCTCGTTTGAAGTGATTGAGTCCGCCAGTATCTTTGAACGCTTAGGTTTTCAGATTGGCGATGAACTGAAGTCGATCAATGGGGTTGCATTGCGTGACCCAGGAACCTTATTGACGGCGTTACGCCAAATCCAGCACGAATCCGCCGTGGACTTGGACGTGGTTCGGGACAATCAAAACATTACCATGCATTATGACATTCAATAGGTTGAATGGCGAATGCTTCGTAACCGATGTGATTGGTCGTACCGCACCCGTGTCTTTGTGTTATTCCTTGCGTTAGTTGTTTTCCTTCCTGAGCTTCACTGGGCCAAAGGGCTATCCTCTCCACAGCGTCAAGGTATTACGCTTGATTTTTCAGATGTCGACTTGACCGTTCTCGTTCGATTTATTAGTGAATTAACGGGTAAGAACTTTGTCTTGGATGAGAAAGTTAAAGGGAAAATCTCTTTATTTTCTCCATCAAAAGTTTCACGGACTGAAGCGTTTCGCATCTTTCTTTCTGCCTTGCAACTCAAGGGGTACAAGGTCATTCCGAGAGGTTCAGTCTTTCAAATTGTTCAAGTGCATCAGGCACCTCCTGAACGAGAGATTTTTGTGATCAAGTTGAAAAATGCTGATGTGGAGGAAACGAGTAAGACGCTGACAAGTCTGGTAGCCTCTTCTCTCAAAAAAAAACCAGTCTTTCCTGATCAGCACCCTGTCACCCAAGCGGATGAATTTGAAGCGCCCATTCAAATCCATCCTGATGCCCCGACGAATTCCTTAATCATTTCGGCAACTAAGAAAGATTACCGACGACTGCAGCCGATTGTTCAATCCATGGACATTCGTCGACATCAGGTCTATGTCGAAGGTGTCATCTTAGAAATTGCAGTGGACCGCCTGCGAGAGTTAGGCACTGACCCGACAGCTATCTCCGTTTTTAAGGAAAATTCAGTCGCGGGTATTGTTGGAGTCAATACGGAACCCCTTTCCACACTCGCGACCATCAGTGGAGCCTTCACGGGATTGGATCCCGGCTTGGTGAGTTTGTCAAAACTGAATCTACGTGCTTTTCTCAAAGTCCTTCTGACAGCTACAGACTCAAATATTTTAGCGACGCCGCAAGTGCTGACCCTTGATAATGTGAAAGCCAAAATCAGTGTGGGTGAGAACCGTCCTTTTGTGACTGGGTCCGGGACCGTGGGGGCAACAGGAAGTATTCTCACAACAGTGGAACGTAGGGATGTAGGAGTCTCGCTTGAGATCACTCCTCATTTGTTAGAGGACGATATGATTCGCTTAGAAGTGATTCAGGAAATTACGGCTGTCCTCCCGATTCCTCAAACAGTCGGAAATGATGTGGCCGTTGGACCGACCACTACCAAGCGTTCCGCCACCACAACCATCATGGCGAAGAATGGAGAAACAGTGGCATTGGGTGGGCTGATTCGTGAAGATATTACGATTGAAAAAACTAAAATTCCGTTATTGGGTGATATCCCCTTGTTAGGCTGGCTCTTTAAATCAGAAAATACCACTAAAACGAAGCTCAATTTACTGCTCTTCTTGACTCCGACTATTATTAAGCAGCCTGCCCAGATGCAGGAGCTCGTTGAAGGACAACAAAAGAGGTTGAACCTGCTACCGAAAATCACATCAGAAGAAAAAGATGTTTCGAATGTTCAATAATAAAATAAATAGATTCTCATCCGCATACGTTCTTGAGCCATAACGCTTTCAACACATGACGTTCCCGCAATGAGATGAAGAAGCAACCCTCGCATGTCCGTTCTCATGTTGGCCAAGCCCGGCCGTTTCTCGGTGAATTACTCGTCAATAACTTTGGCTTGTCGCCCACTCAATTAGAGCTGGCATTGGAAAAACAGCGCCATGAGGGAAAGCGATTGGGCGAGGTCTGTGTGTCTTTACATATGAGTAACGAAGAAACCGTTGTGAGAGCACTGAGTCAGCAATTGCAGCTCCCTTTCTTCGATCGCATACCGCTCGAAGCGGTTAATGTTGAATTAGTGAGTCAAGTGCCCATTGCATTTGCTAAGCAGTACCGACTCCTACCACTTTGGGAAAAGGGTGGGGTCGTGACGGTCGCGTCCACGGATCCCCTTGACTATGCAGCAACTGATGACTTGCAATTGATTTTTCACAAGCCGGTCCACATGGTGCTTGTCGCTCCAAACATTGTCCTTGCCGGTATCAATCAAGTCTATGAACAAACGGCGCATCATCATGCGGTTCATGCAATGGAGAATATACAAGAAGAAGAATCCCTTGATCATCTCGTTCACGAGATCGAAAAACCGCAGGATCTCCTCGATACTAATGATGATGCTCCAATTATTCGATTAGTGAATTCCATGCTGTTCCAAGGGGTCAAACAACGAGCGAGCGATATTCACGTGGAGTCTTATGAAGAAGAGCTTGTTGTTCGCTATCGTATTGATGGCATCTTGTATCCTATTTTATCCCTCCCAGCCCGCTTGCACCTCAGTATTCTCTCACGTATCAAAATTTTAGCGACACTCGATATTGCTGAAAAGCGCTTGCCACAGGACGGGCGTTTTGCCGTCAGGATTGCTGGAAGATCAGTTGATATCCGAGTGTCAGTGATTCCTACGGCATATGGGGAACGAGCCGTTCTCCGAATTCTGGAAAAAAATAATAAAGCCTTAGGACTTGGAGCGATTGGGCTTTCTCAAGATTTGTTTAAGCAGGTTTCTCAGCAGAGCCATCTCAGTCACGGCATTGTGTTAGTGACCGGTCCAACAGGCAGTGGAAAGACCACGACCCTCTATGCGGCACTCAGTCAAATTAATGGAACTGAACGGAATATCTTAACGATTGAAGATCCAGTTGAATACCAACTACCAGGTGCTGGACAGATACAAGTGAATCCTAAGATAAACCTGACATTTGCGAATGGTCTTCGTTCGATTCTTCGGCAGGATCCTGACGTCGTGATGGTCGGTGAAATTCGTGATCAAGAAACAGCAGAAATTGCGATTCATGCCTCGTTGACCGGCCATCTTGTTTTTTCAACACTTCATACCAATGACTCAGCGGGGGCCATCACACGATTGATCGATATGGGCATTGAACCGTTTCTGATCACGTCTTCTGTTGTCGCCGTATTGGCGCAACGATTACTTCGGACGATTTGTTCGGAATGTCGCACTCCCTATACACCTGATTCCGCTGAACTGAGAAAATTAGGACTCCCTCTGTCAGAGTGGGATAGCCTTTCCCACTTCTATCGTGGTCGAGGGTGCGCCGCTTGTCTCGAAACTGGATATCGAGGGCGTATCGGAATATTTGAAATGCTGACGATGAATGATGAAATTCGCGCGAAGACTTTGGCTCGAGACGATGCAACACAAATCAGGCTTGCATCGATTCAACATGGCATGAATACGTTGTGGGCCGAGGGTGCCCAACTTGTGCTTGCTGGAAAAAGTACGACGGAGGAAGTCGTACGCGTCCTCCAAGATGAGGGTAGGGAATCGGTTTTAACCTAACAAGGCTCCTTGGATGAGGAGACGCCTTACTATCCTATGTCTGTCTATCGATATAGCGGAGTGACCGATCAGGGAAAAGACACCCACGGACTCGTTGATGCTGATACGCCAAAAAGTGCCAGGGGCAAGCTTCGACAAGACGGGATTTTTCCCATTGAACTGTCTGAGGAAACACCCCGCGCGCAGTCACCTGCCAAGATAACACGTTCGCGTGTTATCTCCCTTGGATCTCGGTATTCCTCAGCTCTTCCGGGTTTTACCAAACAATGTTCGATTCTCCTGGCAGCAAAGATCCCCCTTTTGCAGGCATTGTCAATATTAGTTGAACAACTAGAAGACCAAGAGTTTCGGGCCGTGGTATCTGAGGTTCGGGAATCAGTCAAAGAAGGGCAGTCTTTGAGTGATGCACTTTCCACTCATCCTCAAGTCTTTTCTTCTATGTATGTCCATATGGTTAAAGGCGCAGAGGTGGGGAGCGTATTACCTGAGGGATTAGGACGACTCGCAGATTATCTCGAACGACAAGCCCGGCTTCATGGTCGACTTATGAATGCCCTCATGTATCCCGCAATTTTGGCAGGCGTGGGCATCTTGATTCTCATCGGATTGGTGACATTTGTCATTCCTAAAATCACCGTCGTTTTTTCAGAACAGCAGGAAGCCCTTCCACTCCCAACAGTTATGTTGCTCGGCATCAGTTCGCTGATGAATCAATATGGATGGATTTTGAGCCTTCTCTTGCTTATCGGTCTGGCCGGGGGCTACTGGTTCTTTTCGACATCAAAAGGACGGTATTGGTGGGATCATCGCATTCTGGGATTACCTGTTATAGGGAAGCTCCTACTTTTTTCGGCATTGGCCAGGTTTGCAGAAACATTAGGGACGCTGTTGCGAAGTGCTATTCCTCTTCTAGAGGGTCTTCATATCGCTAAAAAAGTCTTAAATAATCAATTTTTAGAGACTCTTGTGGACCAGACGGCGAACCAGGTTCGTGAAGGTCAAAATTTAACTCATCCTTTAAGTCGCACTCAGATTATCCCGTCGATGTTTGTTAATATGGTTTCAGTTGGAGAGCAGACTGGTGATTTGGATAATATGTTACTCAAGATTGCACAGGCCTATGATGTCGAAGTTGAAATGGCATTGACGAAATGGATCTCTCTTCTTGAGCCATTGTTAGTCTTAGCAATGGGGTGTGTCGTCTTATTTATTGTGTTGGCGGTATTGCTTCCATTATTCCAAATGAGTCAGATCATTCAATAACATGAAAAAGGCATTTAGAGCGTTGTGTCATCGATTGGGCAAGACCTCTCATGGAGGTTTTACCTTTATTGAGTTGATGGTTGTCGTCGCAATTTTAGCAATCTTAATGGCTATGGTGGCCCCTCGTATTATGGGCCGTACCGAAGAGGCCAAACACACGGCAACACTCGTGGACCTCCGAAACATCGAGTTAGCGCTTCAACTGTATAATCTCGATAACGGCATCTATCCTTCGACCGACCAAGGACTACAGGCCCTTGCGGTCAAACCGACGAGCGGAAAAATTCCCCTCCACTGGAAAGAGAGTGGTTATCTTAAGGCGCCTCCAGCTGATGCCTGGGAACGTCCATTTTTGTATTTAAGTCCTGGAGGACAAACCGCTTCCGGATCTTTACGAGAATATGATCTATTTTCATATGGTTATGATGGCGAACCTGGAGGAGAAGGAAAGAATGCGGACATTCTTAGTTGGATTGAAGATGTCAGGTAGCCGGCAAGAAGTAGAGCAGGGTACGAAGCCATACCATTGAATGTGTGATATCGATGCGGAAGACTCCTCTTAAGATCCATGTTGATTGAGAGTCGTGGGGGGCACGAGTGGGACTGATAAAAGATGTGAATATCGCAGGGCGTGCTCTCTAGCATGAGATCCTCAAGACGTCATCATGGCTTTGCCCTACTTGAGCTGCTCGTCGTCCTCTTGATCTTGATCGTTGTGGCGGGGCTCAGCATTCCACAGATAGGCCTTCCACAAAGTCTTGATGGGGCCGCTCGTCAAATCAGTGGACTGATCCAAGCCTTGCATGCGAAATCTCGAGCATCAAAGCTCATGTACCGGTTGAACTTTGATATTGCCAAAGGGCAATATTGGGTTACATCGATACAGGGAGCCGTTGAAGTTCCGGCACAGGAAACGCAATTTCAAGTTTCTCGATTTTTGCCACAAGGTGTTCAATTTCAAGAAATTGTTGTGAGTCATCGAGGGCAGGGCAGGAACAATACACGCTTTATGCAATTTTTCCCTGTTGGTCGAATCGAGCCAACAGTGATCTATTTAATGAATCAGGAAGACGTGCTGAGTCTGCTCGTTCATCCAATCACCGGTTCAGTGCGGATTATGAAAGGTCATTATGTTCCACGGCGGTGGAAGGGTATCTCAGTGTAAGTGGTCGTGCGCCTTTAGATCGAGGAGGGGTTTTACCTTGTTAGAGGTGATGGTTTCTCTTGCCATCATTGCTATAACTTTCCCGATCATGCTCTCGTTGATTCATCACCAAGTGAATGTGCATATTTCATCTGAACAATTAACCATTGGGGTATTGCTGGCCCAAGAAAAAATTGTCGAGACCGAATTAGCAGGAATCCCCGAACTTGGCCAGACCACTGGAGATTTTGGCACTCGCTATCCTTCCTATCGTTGGGAACGAGACATTCAGAATACGCTCATGACAAGAGTTCGAGAAGTTTTGGTCAGGATTCTGTGGGGGCCAATAGACAAGCCAGAAAGCGTGACTCTCACAACCTATGTCGTTACACCATAAGACTTGGTTTTCTGAATTCCGATCGACTCGCCTTTGCGTACCACAAGAAAAAGTGAGTGGATTTACTCTGATTGAGTTGCTCATTGCTCTGGCCATATTGGCCGTACTTCTGACATTAGTGACAACGACTTTTGGGTCTGCTCTTCGTACGATGAACACCTTCGAAGCCCGGAGCCACATTTTCCATTCAAGTCGCGTGGCCTTTTCAATGCTTAATGATGAACTACAATCAATCGTTGCGCCGACTCCATCTCAGAAGGCTCACTTTGTGGGTACGCCAGACACAATGCAAGCGCAGTCCTTGGATCGAATCTCATTTGACTCTTATAATTTCCAACGGTTTCCCGGTTCTCCTGCTGGCACGGATCCTGTCATGTTTGATTGGTGGGTAGAGGAAGAAACTCTTTTTCACCGCGAAATTCCAAGACTCTTTGGTGTTCTGAGACCGCGTGACTCTCCAGTAGGGTCGAGGCAGCGCGCCACGTTAGATTTCGCATCTGGAGTTTTCCCCTTATCTCATGCTGTACAGAATTTTCGACTGCGGTACTACCACGACACTCAATGGGGCAAACAGTGGTCCTCTCAAGATGAGGACAGGCTCCCTGATGCGGTTTCAATTGAGTTAACACTTCAACTTTCTGACAATGATGATCAGAAATTTTCCACGTTTATTCGTCTCCCTCGTGGTTATCAGGAAGCCTTCTAATCACTTTCGGCGATTCCGAAAATGGGTCGGGTATGGACTGTATACCCTTGTATTACTCATTGGGTTTTTATACTTTTTGTTTCCGTATCAAAAATTTCAACTATGGGTTGAGAATCAAGTGGAACAGCGAACGGGCATTCATATGCAGGCTGAACAGAGAAAGGCTGGCCCATTCTGGTTCAAGTGGAGTGACCTTCGCTTTTCTCGCAACCATCCTTCCGTGATTGACGTATTCATGTTTCCCATGTTGTCTCTCAAATTCGACGTCGGCTCCTTGCTCTCCAAGCCCTTTCGATTTTCTTCTAACTTGACGCTGTGGAATGGACGTGGCAAAGGCTGGCTCACTGTTCTACCTGATGACAAACACGATGAATATCATCTCATGTATTCCTTGATGACTGTCCAAGTCGCGGATGCTGAACTTCCATACATAAAAGCGGGGTTACTTTCTTTGGACCTGGACTATCAGTGGAACCAGGATGAACCATATGCCGGTCAGGGACGAGCAAATATTTCTCTAGAGTCGGTTCAAATTGAAGATCTGCCTTTGCGCTTTGATGTGAGAATTCCACTCGCAATTTCTTCAGCCAATGGATTATTGATTCTTGAAGAAGACGTGATGATATTGAGGGATGTACGCGTGCAAGGTGAGGGCTTCAGTTTTTCAGGACAGGGACATATATCCATTGCTGCGCAGATCCTTGATAGTCGCCTTGAGGGCGAAGGTCTTCTCTATCTCAGTCAGGAATTTTCTCAACAATTTTCCGGTTTACAATTTCTAACAGAGTCTCCAGGACAACCGATTGCATTGAAATTCTCTGGAACAGGCCGCAATCCCGTCTTGGAGATGAATGGGATTCTCATACCATTAGAGCCCTCGTTATTGTTTTCGTCGATGTCCTCGTTCCCTTACGTGTATCAATGATTTTCATGAGCTGAAGAATGTCGTGATGAATACCAGTTTTTTAGGATTAGACATTGGCCAGTCTTCTATCAAGGCCGTGGTGTTCCGAAAGTCTATTGGGCGATCTTCGGACTTTACGTGTCAAGGCACTCGTTATCCTGCTGGCTTAGAAGTCGACGATTCGACAGATGAGTTTAAAAAGTTTTTACGGAATTTTCTCATTCGTCATCAACTCACGAACAGCCGTGTTATTGCTTCAATCCCCGGGGAATGGGTGTGGACTCGCGTGTTGACCTTCCCTTTTTCTCATCCACAAAAGATTGCCAAAACACTCCCCTTAGAATTGGAATCGTTCCTTCCCGTGAATGTGAGTGAGATGGTGATTGATCACCAAATTCTGACATCAACATCTCGGCAAACACAGGTATTAGTGATTGCGGTTCCCAAAGAGAAGCTCCAAAGGCGGATTGATCTGTTAACCCATGTGGGGCTTGATGTGCGGGCGATTGAGGTTCAAAGCCTGGCCATGTTCAATGCCTATCGATGGATTCATCCACATCTGCCGAAAGAAGGGATTCTTGTATTGGATGTGGGGCCCACAGCAACCTCGCTGTGTTTGCTCGGACCCGAAGGACTCTGGGGCATTCGAACCCTGTTATTTGGTCTCAATGATTTCTCTGCTGACGTGCCGGTCACGTCAAAAATTCTAGAAAAAGAACTTGATAGACCACACGAGTTGTCTTCCGAAAGAAAACCTGGAAAAGAGAGCACCTCAGACATCACCTCGAATGAACATAATCCTTCTGCGTGGGATACTTTTCTACAAAGCCTTCGAATCACGATTCATACATTTGAAAGTCAAACTGGGACCAATGTCGCACAGACGTACGTTGTAGGAGAGGGAGCAAAGGCGAAAGGATTTTTGGCTAAACTTGCTTCTCAATCTGAAGTGCCTGACCCTCAAATATTTTCTGAAAGGGTAGGGCGAACCGGACGACTCATTTCTCCAGTTTTTTTACCAGCGTTAGGGTTGTCCATTAAATTAGCGTCGGGCTCACGTGGATCCACAATCAACGCCTCTCGGAAAATGGCCCATGAGGAAACTGCGCGACGCGATTCTCAGAAAACATGGATGAAGACAGCGATAGGAGTTGGCATAGTCGTCGCTCTTATTTTAGCAAACATTTTTGTCATGCATCACTTTAAGGAATCACGATACGAAGAGTTACAGCAACATTTACGGAGTGAATTTCAGGAAGTATTTCCTCAGACTCAAGCGATCGTCAATGAGATTCAACAGACTCAATCGGCCATGTTTGTAGATCAACGTATGCTGGATTACTTTAGAGGGAATCACACAACAGTGTTGCAGATCTTAGCTGATCTCAGTCAGCGTCTTGGTCAAGAGGGCGAGACTAAAGTCCACGAAGTGCTGATTGATGGACAGACTGTGACGCTTCAGGCCACGACAGGTTCATTTGAAGCCATAGAGCGAATTAAACGTCTCGTTTCTGAAGTCACGTGGGTCAATGATCTTCGCGTACTTGATGCCCAAGCTGGTAGCGTCGCCAACAGAATCAGCTTTAGTTTGAATATCACGGTGGAAGCGGCATGACTGAAATGCTTCAGGAATGGTGGCGGCAACGACTTCCACGCGAACAAACCATGTTGCTCGTGGGCGGCATTCTGTTTCTTGTGTTTATTATTGTGGAAGGGATAATTCTTCCTACCGTCGATCGTATTCAACAATTGAATCGGCTGGTTACTGACAAGGAACGTGACCTGGAGAAATTTGCTGAGCTGCGAAAATCCTACGAACATCACCATGTTCGCCTGGAGGACATACAAGCAAAAGTGAATAGACAGGACGACACCTTTTCATTAGTGGCCTATATTGAACAAATGACCATTACCCAGAACGTCAACCATACCATCGCAGTCTTACGACCCAATAATGCCGCTCCTGTTGAGGGCTATCAAGAAACGGCAGTGGAATTATCCTTAAAGAAGATCACATTGGGGCAAATTATTTCTTTTCTCCAAGCATTAGAGTCATCCCCATATTTCATTCGCGCAAAACAATTTTCTATGAAATCACGTTTTTCTGACTCCTCATTTTTAGATGTTCATCTGATCGTATCTAGTTATGCACCCGCTTCGATCCTTACAACACAGACAAGATGAATCCGGCCTAGCTTTATTGATGACAGTGGCGACTGTTGCCGTCCTGACCATCCTTATATTTCAGTTCAATACACTCACACGAATGACCGCCCAAGAGACTGCGTATTTCCGTGATAGTGCTCAAGCCACCTATTTAGCAAAGGCAGGTGCAGTCGCAGGGCAAGCCGTCTTATCATTGGATGCGAAAATTGATGGAAAGATTGATGGCCTCAATGACAAGTGGGCGCAACCTATTTCTTCTTTCCCGCTGAGAGAAGGAGTCCTATCTGTTTTAATCACCGATGAACGTGGAAAATTTAACCTCAATAACTTTGCTCGTGTCGTGGACTCGGACACACAAGATGAGCATAAACGACAGCTCCGTTCTTTGTTTCAACGTCTGGAAGAAAATCCAAATCTTGTTGACAGCATTATTGATTGGATTGACGGTGATGATGCCAAGAGACCGTTTGGCGCAGAAACGAGTTTTTATCAAAGCTTACCTGAACCCTATTGGCCGAAAAATGGCACGATTCAGAATTTTCAGGATGTCTATCTTATTAAGGGAATGACTCATGATATCGTGGAAAAATTACGCCCATACATCACCATATATCCCCATTCTGCGGATGGTAAAATTAATATCAATACAGCTCATCCCTGGATTCTCGAAGGGTTACACCCGCAAATGACCCCTTCCTTAGTTTCGCGTGTGGTGCAAGCCAGGCCTTTCAAGAACCCTTTAGATGTGGAACGCGTAGGAGGAATGAAACGCATTGCTCAGGCTTTACGTCTTAAGCAGGTGTATCAAATTCATAGTGAAATTTTTTCCGTTATGTCAGATGGACGGGTCAACGAGACAACAAAAGTCGTACAGGCCATCGTAAACCGAGAAGGCTCGAATGCCATGACGCTCTTAATGTATCGAATAGAGTGAGAGGGCGGGGGGGGGTGCTTCAATGAGCTTGAGGAGTGACTAATGCCACCGTCGTATTGTCTTTGCCGCCCCCTTCATTGGCATGTTTGATCAGCTGCTCGCAAATTCTTTCAGGAGAGCTTCCTGGTGCTAAGACAATTGAAAGGATGGCATCTTCAGAAATTGCCTTAGTGAGACCGTCAGTACAGAGGAGCAACACATCATCCGGTTCGAGAGGGTGAACCTCGACATCCGGCTGTTCTTCATCTGTTGCACCTAACGCTCTGAGAAGAACATTTTGTTTAGGATGCGTATTGGCTTGCTCCTGGGTGATATGACCTTCGGAGACTAATTCTTGAACCAAGGAATGGTCCACAGTGAGTGCTTCCATTTGACGGTTTCGTATCCGATAGGCGCGACTATCACCCACATGGGCAATGATGACAGATGGTGATGGTGCAGGACAGAAGAGTGTGGCCACGACGGTGGTGCCCATACCTGTTAAATCAGGTGCACTTTTAACTCGTTGGTGAATCGCTTGATTGCCAGCTATTACAGCTTCGGAGAGTGTCGTCGCCGTCGCATAATGTTCTTGAGCCTGCTGCTTTGCCGTACCGATATAGTCGACAATAGAGTTGACGACAAGCTCACTCGCGATTTGCCCACCGGCGTGTCCCCCCATCCCATCGGCAATCACCCATAATCCTAAGGAGTTCTTTATGGCAAAAGTATCTTGGTTTGATTTCCGGACAAGTCCTATATCTGTCAGGCCTGTTCCTTGCCACAGTAATGCAGGCAATATGTTTACCTTTCAACATCGCACACCATGATTGCACTCCAAACATTGGAGTCGTCGTTTTTTGATATCTTCATTCAATAGGCAATAACCACTTTGCCTTCTTGTAAAAACTTTTCATTTTTAGGTTCCAAGTATATTGACTGTGCATCAGCCTCATTGATGACAAGATCTGTTTCACTTCCCTCTTCCACTCGTAACGCCTTGACTACCAATGGATTACTCTTGACCTTATCGTGCATTTCGGCCATCGATATTCCTTTGACATAGCCCACCACGCCAACTTTAGATTCAGGCCATAAATCCCGTGCGTAGACGATCTGGCCATCTTCCATTTTTATTTTTGGAGCAAGACATTCACGAAGTTTTAACCCCTGGGCATTGATCACAAGGCCCGTATAATTCATGTTCTGAGCTTCTGGCTTTGAGGGGATTGGAGCGAATTCAGGCTTACGGATCTTTGGTCCGTTTGGAATAGAACCTTCAATTCTATTCAGATTCATTTCCACCGTTACTTCAAATGATCCATCGGTGAAGGGTTGCTCTTTGACGACTTGCGCACCCTTCACAAGACCTTTGACTTCGGCCGCAATCTCTTCACTCTCGACCATGAGGTTTTTCACCAAGGTCCGCGAATTAATCTTAATGCCCTGCGTAATTTCTAAAAGTCGTTGGTAGGCCACAATTCTTGCAGCCCTTTTGGCCATGGCCCGACGTTGTGTGGGATTGTCGACAGAATCCGGTGGGACTCCGAGGCCTTTCGCACGAACGATTCCCGTTTCCCAATCAATAGCTCCAAATTCGAGATCAGTCTCTAGTGTATCTGATTGTGCGCCAATCATCGGCGCAAGTGTGAGTCCTAGGAAAAATAGTCCACCCAGGAATATAAAAAACGATTTGCCAAGCAAGCCATTTGCGTTGATGTTTAGCGGCCGACGAGTTCTATCCATTCCAGCACCTCCTATAGAAAAAATTCAACTATTTCTTCATCATAAACAATATAATAATGAAATGAAACTCACCAATAGAACTTTGACTGAGTTGATAAATAAGAGGAAATTTTAATTATCATCACAGGGGTAAGCCAAGCCAAGTAGTTTTTTCGATTTATTGCAGTATTGCCATACAGCTGCGCCTTCGCTGAACAGATATTTCCGATCGTTCCCGCCACAGTGATGAGCTTTATGTCTGTCAGTTATGGCGAAAGGACTATTGAGCAGTCTTGAGGACGATGAAGAAGGCGCGGGCTTTGCGGATGATGCGGAGGAGGACGGTTTGGCCGGGTTTGACCTTTTCTACAGCTTCTGAGAATTGCGCCACATTTCTTGTCGCCTGACGATTCACTTCGGTGATGAAATCTCCTTCTTGAATCCCTTCAGAGTGGGCGAGACCCCCTCGTTCAACTTTTGAAACTAAAACTCCAACCGTTTCTTTAAGTTCAAATTCTTCAGCCAATGCCGCGGTCAGGGCCTGTACATCTAAGCCTAACTTTATTTCCGTTTTTTGAGAGGGGAGTGAGGCTAATGTCGGTTTCTCCGGTCGTTCTGCCATGGGAACTTCGTACATCATTTCATTGCCATCGCGCAGCAATTGGATGGTGGCTTTTTTCCCGGGACCTACTCGTGCAACCAGGCGTGAGAGTTGATTGGGTGAATCAACGGGCAGGCCATCGACGGTTAAAATGATATCTCCAGGTTTAATGCCTGCGCCATGAGCTGGGTCGCCTTCATAGACTTCATTGATCAGCACGCCTAGTCCTTCTTTGATTCCAAATTGTTGAGCAAGTTCTTTGGTGAGGCCTTGTATGCCCACGCCCAACCAGCCTCGGACGACGCGACCTCGAGACACCAATTGATCAACTACACGCGACACCATGTCTGCCGGTATGGAAAACCCTATGCCTTGAGCCATATGGATAATGGCTGTATTAATGCCGATGACTTCGCCGCGAAGATTGAATAATGGGCCTCCAGAGTTTCCTGGATTAATGGCTGCATCGGTTTGAATGAAATTTTCATATTTGGATAAATTTAATCGTTCACGTCCAATTCCGCTGATGACGCCAAAGGTCACGGTTCGGTCTAAGCCCATTGGGTTACCGACCGCTAGTACCCATTGCCCAACCTTGAGAGCCATCGAATCTCCAAACGTTGCAGCAGGCAACGGTTTATCTGCCTCGATTTTTAGGACGGCAATATCGGTCTCTTTGTCTCGACCAATGATACGAGCAATGGCGCGGGATTTATCAGAGAGTCGAACCTCAGCTTCTGTTGTGTCTTCTCCCACAACATGATTATTTGTCACGATAATGCCGTCTTCTCGAATGATGACTCCGGAGCCACTGCCTTGTGTGTATGAGCCTCTCCGTTTAAATCCTTTGGAGGAAGTGATTTCTCGTATAGGTGTGATATTCACAACCATTGGCGTGACACGTTCAGCCAAGCTTGTGATGGCGGATTGAATATCTGCTAGAGCTTGGAGGCCGCGGAGTTCTTTGTCACCTGCAGGATTAGCCCAGGAAGGATTTATCGCGAAAATGGCACAAGCCATTGAAAATATTGCCATTTTCACAGGAGTATTCATGAAAATCTTAATATGCACCAGTGTCGCATAATAAATATTATGTCAACTAGAGAAAAGGCTCATTTTTGATTCGGTCCCATTTGCCAAGCGACGAATATTTTCCGTATGCCCGTACACGATTAATCCGAGAATCCCTAAAGAGAAGAAAACTAACTGCATATCTTCTTTGAATAAAAAAGCCAGAATAGGAAAACCCAAAAAAGCAGTCAGTGCGCCACCAGAGGAATATCGAAACATCAGCACTGCTCCAATCCAAATTCCGAATAGACATCCCCCGAGTACTGGCTCAATTCCTAGAACCGAACCAAGGGCCGTGGCCACTCCTTTTCCGCCTTTGAGGCTTAGGAATATTGAAAAAATATGACCTAAAACGACTGCCAAGCCTATGAGAAGAACCCAGAGGCGTGGAGCCTCAAGGACTTGGGCAATGACTGTTGCCGTTAAGCCTTTCCCGATATCTCCAAGTAATGTCAAAATGCCGGCTTTTTTCCCAGACACGCGCAACACGTTGGTAAACCCAATGTTCTTGCTTCCAGCAGTGCGCGGATCCTTCTCTCCTAAAGCTTTACTAACTAGTAAACCAGAAGGAATAGAGCCCAACATGTAAGCGCCAAGCGCTCCTAAAATATACCACAACATTGCCTATGGCCTCTTTACAGAATGGAAAACTACCAGTATTGCGGGCTGATTTTCTTAAAGATAAGGACGAGATAACGCCAACCTGAGACCAGGGATAGCACCAGCGCCATATATAGGAGGATGTTGCCTGCAGAGAATAAGAAAACTTGTGCGTCAATCCAAGCACCTTGAAGTATCAAGCAGAGGATGCCGCCAATCTGACCAACAACTTTAAGTTTCCCCAGGGAATCGGCAGGAACAATAAATCCTTCGTTAGCTGCCACAGCTCGTGCTCCTGTGACGATCAGCTCTCGAGCAATTAACACAATAGCCAACCATACAGCCACCTGTTGGCCTTGAACCAGAAGTATTAAGCCTGAGGCGACGAGTAATTTATCAGCGACAGGATCAAGTAATTTTCCAAGATTGGTAATCTGTCCGCTGCGACGCGCCAAGTACCCATCCAAGAAATCCGTAAAAGCTGCTGCTGCGAAAACGAGTCCGGCCCACAAGGCACGCTCAGGTGTTGGCTCTAGGTACAGCCAGACAAAAACCGGGATCAAGAAGATTCGAAGAAGGGTAATGGAGTTTGGAAGATTCAAGCTAGACGCTCCACTTACTAAACTTGAACTATTGTCTTTAGGCGTGAGTGTCTCTGTGGAATGCATTTTTTCTCAATATTCAAGAAACACATTAAGTTAATGGCTGAAGACTTCCTTTGCCGGAAACTTGCCAAATAGCTTGAAGTTGAATTAGTAGTCCCTTGAGTTCATGTAAGCGGATCATATTTGGACCATCAGATAATGCTTTCTCAGGTTCTGGGTGAACTTCCATGAAGAATCCATCACATCCCACGGCAGCCGCGGCTCGAGCGAGTGGTGCCACAAATTCACGTTGTCCAGACGAAACCGTCCCCCCCCCACCAGGTAATTGTACGCTATGCGTTGCATCAAAGATGACGGGATAACCTAGGGCTCGCATCACCGGTAAGGATCGCATATCCACGACGAGGTTTTGATAGCCGAAACTGACACCTCGTTCAGTGAGACAAATATTGGTGGTGCCAGCCTCTTCTAATTTCTTGACGACATTTGTCATATCCCAAGGTGACAGAAATTGGCCTTTTTTCACATTCACCACACAGCCGGACTTGGCCGCTGCACAGAGTAAATCTGTCTGCCGACAGAGAAAAGCTGGGATTTGTAAAATATCAGCGACTTCTGCCACACGTGCCACATCTTGCACTTCGTGGATGTCTGTGAGTATCGGTACGCCAACTTCTCCTTTCACTTTCTTGAGGATTTCTAAACCAGCTTCAAGCCCTAATCCTCGAAATGACGAAATTGAAGTACGATTGGCTTTATCATATGACGCCTTGAAAATGTAGGGAATTCCTAAATCTTGGGCAATCCTGGCAATGGCAGTTGCCGTTTCTAAGACGATGGCTTCACTCTCAATCACACAGGGACCGGCGATTAAGATATGAGGTGAATCCTCGCCGACTGGAATAGCGCCAATATGAACCTTAGTGGAAGGCAGCATGGCCTTTTGGTTCTGTTCGGTCATGTGCCAAATTTTCGTTGAAGGGCGGCACCAACAAAGGCGGTGAATAAAGGATGCGGTGAGCACAACCGTGAGTGAAACTCTGGATGAAATTGTGTGCCGACAAACCAAGGATGGCCTTGCAATTCGATAATTTCTACGAGTTTCCCGTCAGGTGATGTTCCGCTAATGATGAGGCCTTTTGAGGTGAGAGCCTCTCGATAATCATTATTGAATTCATACCGATGCCGATGTCGTTCGTGAATGTCAGATTGTTCATACGCAGCCGAAGCCAAGGTTTTGGGAATTAGCTTACACGGAAATGCACCTAATCGCATAGTGCCGCCCTTATCCTGAATTGCTCGTTGCTCAGGCAGGAGATCAATGACGGCATGAGGCGTCTCCGCATTAAACTCGGCACTATTGGCTTTTTCTAAGCCAGCAAGTTGTCGTGCTATTTCAATGACCGCACATTGCATTCCCAGGCAAATTCCCAAAAATGGGATATTCTTTTCTCGAACATAGCGGATGGTTTCGACTTTTCCTTCGATCCCTCGAACACCGAATCCGCCAGGAATGAGTACCCCATCAACATCGGCGAGAAGTCGTTCTGGACCATTTTTTTCAATTTCACCGGATTCCACCCATTGAATCTTAATGCTTGTTTCATCCTTCAGTCCGCCATGGACCAAGGCTTCGGATAAACTTTTGTAAGACTCACGAGATTCGACGTATTTCCCGACAAGCGCAATAGTCACTTCATGCCGAGGCCGTTTAATTTTTTGAACGAGCATATCCCATTCTCGAAGATTCGGGGGGCCGGTTTCGAGTTTGAGCAATCGAACAATGAGATCATCCAACCCTTCTTTTCGCAAGACCACGGGAACTTCGTAAATCGATTCAACATCTTTTGCCGTAATGACGGAGTCTTTTTCGACGTTACAAAACAAGGCCATTTTGTCTTTCACATGTGGTGGAAGATAGCGATCTGTTCGACAGAGAAGAATATGGGGCTGAATCCCAATCTCTCGTAATTTATTGACAGAATGTTGTGTCGGCTTTGTTTTGAGTTCTCCTGCAGTAGGAATATAAGGTACAAGAGTCAGATGGATATAGAGAACATTTTCTCGACCCACATCATAGGGTATTTGCCGAATCGCTTCTAAAAATGGAAGGCTTTCGATATCCCCGACTGTTCCTCCAATTTCCACGATGACGACATCGACATCATGAGCGACGTTCATAATTCTTTGTTTGATGGCATCGGTAATATGAGGAACCACTTGCACGGTCGCGCCAAGATACTCCCCTTTTCGTTCTTTTTGTATGACCGATTCATAGATCCGCCCTGTCGTACAGTTATTTTCACGGCTTAATTTCACCGTCGTAAACCGTTCGTAGTGACCAAGATCTAAATCCGTTTCAGCCCCATCATCCGTGACATACACTTCGCCATGTTGATAAGGATTCATGGTGCCGGGATCGACGTTGATGTACGGATCTAATTTTAAAAACGTAATGGTCATCCCTCGACTTTCTAATAGGTGTCCGATAGCTGCAGAAGACAACCCCTTCCCCAAGGATGAAACCACTCCACCTGTAACGAAAAGAAATTTACTCATAATTCAGACAAAGGCTGATGTTGGTAAAAAGAACGTGGACGACCTAAGACTTCACCATATTTTTCTCACTCATTTCAAGCCTCTCACCAATTGGTGTTTGAAGGCTCGCTTTCTTCCCCTATTTCTTGTTCAGAAAGGATTCTGCCATCACCAGGTCTTCAGGAGTATCAATGCGAAGAGACTCATGTTTGGTCTCCCACACACTAATTGGCATGCCATGTTCCAAGGCTCGAAGTTGTTCTAACTTTTCAGCTTCTTCAAGAAAACCAGTGGGAAGTTCACTGAATTGCTGTAACGTAGATTTACGGAATATATAGATCCCTAGATGCATCCAAAACGCATCGTCAATGTTATCGGGAATACCATCTCGCCAACAAGGCACCGTACTTCGTGAAAAATAGAGCGCTTGTCCTTGCTGATTCGTGACTACTTTCACAATCGAAGGATTGTCTCGATCTTCCTGCGAAGATAACTTCCGTTTTAATGTGCCAATGTCTGCACCTGAGCTCAGAAATGGCTGAATGAGATTACTCAGCAATTCAGGGTGCAATAATATCTCATCCGCTTGTAAATTCACGACACAGTTATGGGCCAACTGGGAGGCAACTTTTGCGACTCGATCAGTTCCTGTTCGACAGGGTTCAGTCACGAGGCAGACGTCTCCGCCAAAGGCTTGTACCGTTTGCAGAATAGCATCATGGTCGGTAACGACCAAGATTTCTCCAACTTGAGGTACCTGCTTGGCGGCTTCATACACATGTTGAATGAGAGGCTTTCCGGCCAAAGTTGCCAGAGGTTTTCCTGGGAACCTGGAAGAGCCTTGACGAGCGGGAATACAAACACTGACCTTGGAATCAGGCGATATCATGCGAAAAAACCTGTTGCAGTTGATCTCGGGTGACTGTTGCTGTTCCTACCATGCCCACGACGATTCCTGCAGCTTGGTTTGCGATAACTGCAGCATCAGCAATTGACGCCTTCGCGCTTAAGGCCAAGGCTAAAGTGCTGACAACGGTATCCCCTGCGCCAGTCACATCATACACTTGACGAGCAACAGCAGGAATGGTCCACGAGCGGTCATCCTTCTCAAAAATACTCATCCCTTCTTCTCCTCTGGTCACCACAACCGCCTGACAGTCTAAGCCTTGTTGAAGGGCACCACCAATTTTTTGAATAGGGATCTGTTGACTCGCAAGAAAGCCTGCTCCTTGTTTGGCCTCAAGATAATTCGGTGTGATGACCGTTACCCCTGCATAGTAAGACATATGTTCGACTTTTGGGTCGACAATGATGGGCACTCCGTAGCGAGTGGCTTGCTCTTGGATATGACGCATTAGCTTTTCTGTAATAAGACCTTTGGCATAATCGGAAATCACAATGCAGGAAAGATCAGGAAGACGCGAATCAACATGCCGAATAATTTTTCGTTCAATAGAGCTGGCGATCTTCTCTCGTTGTTCAACATCATATCGAACAATTTGCTGATTGTGGGCAATGACTCTGGTCTTCTTAATGGTGGGGCGACTACGATCGATGAAAATTCCTGTTCGCTGTTTAGAAATATTGCGAATGTCTTTTAATATCTGTTTCCCATAGGAGTCATCACCAATTACACCACATAGTTCAACCTGACCACCTAATGTGCCAATATTGTGATAGACATTTGCGGCGCCCCCCATTCGATACGATTCGGAATTCACATGCACCACGGGCACAGGGGCTTCAGGCGAGACTCTATTCACCGTCCCCCAAATATAATGATCGAGGATGAGATCCCCGACGACGAGAATTCTGGTGTCGGAGAAGCGAGAAAGGTAGGCTTTAAGTTTCCGAGATGAAATAGCTGGGACAGGTAAAGGGGTTTTCATTCGAGCGCACAATCAAGAAAAAGAACAGGTAGATCAGGACGTCCGTACTTCTTAATCGATACTTTTGCCAATTCGATTCCAACGAACCCAATCGGTCCAAGTCCCGTGGCCTTTCCATGACCAGTAGACCAAGAAGGCGCGGCCTTTAATTTTATTCATTTTCACAAAACCCCAAAATCGACTATCAAGGCTTTGGTCACGATTATCACCCATGACAAAATACGATTCTGGTGGGACCGTTAAGGGCCCGAGGTTATCTCGAGGATTGATACGGCCATCAATGATTCCTGGATCAACCCTTTGCGTAAAGTCTTTATCGATAAATTCTTCTCCATTGACGAAAACCTTTTTGTTGCGAATCTCAATGACATCGCCAGGCGTGCCGATCAGCCGTTTAATGAAATCTTTATTTTCATCCTCAGGATATCTAAATACGATGACATCTCCACGCTCAGGGGATGAAAAATTCATGAGCACCGTGGAGGAAAAACAGGTGGCTGGTGGAAAGGCTAATTGAAATTCACAGTCTTTCGGTAATTGAAATCCATAAGCAAGCTTCGAAACGAGAATATGATCGCCAATCTGCAATGTGGGAATCATAGAGCCTGAGGGGATTTTGAATGCTTGCACCACGAATACACGTATCGTCAGAGCTAAGATGATCGCAATGATCAGCGCTTCGGCATATTCCCGAATAATGGATTTGGTCGAAGGACTGTCATCAGATTTTTCTGGAGAATTGGGCGTAGGCTTCTCAATATTAGCCTCTGATGGTTCTGTCGGCTGTGGTTCTTGGGTCGACATCAGCAGCTTAACTTGGATCAGTTTTGAGGATGGCAAGAAAGGCTTCTTGAGGGACTTCCACTCGACCGATCTGTTTCATACGTTTTTTCCCCTCTTTCTGCTTATCCCATAATTTACGTTTTCGGGATATATCTCCACCATAACATTTAGCCGTGACATTTTTCTTGATGGCTCCAATCGTTTCTCTGGCAATCACTCGTTTCCCTATGGCCGCTTGTATGGCGATTTCAAACATTTGCTTCGGTATCAGTTCTTTCATTTTTTCAGCTAATTGCCGTCCACGAGTCACGACTTTGTCTTTATGCGCGATCATCGACAACGCATCAACGGTTTCTCCATTGAGTAACAAATCAAGTTTTTCCAATTCAGCCGTACGATAACCGAGCAATTCATAATCCAAGGAGGCATACCCTTGAGTGCGTGATTTCAAGCGATCATAGAAGTCTAGCACAATTTCATTTAATGGCAGTTCATACGTCAGCATGGCTCGAGTGGGATCTAAATACGTTAACGAGACTTGGATCCCTCGACGTTCCTGACACAGTTTAAGAATATTGCCAATATACGATTCCGGGACAATGATTGTCGCTTTAATGAAGGGCTCTTCTATGCGTTCGATATGAGAGGGGTCAGGAAGTTTTGAGGGATTATCGATATCAATGACCTCCCCCTTTATGGAATGCACGCGATAGACGACGGTTGGCGCCGTACTAATGAGGTCAAGTGAATATTCTCGTTCTAAGCGCTCACGAATAATTTCCATGTGCAACATACCCAGAAAGCCACATCGAAAGCCGAAGCCCAACGCCAGAGAGGTTTCCGGTTCGTAGATAAATGAGGAGTCATTGAGTTGCAATTTTTCTAGGGAATCCCGGAGGTCCTCGAACTTGTCATTATCTGTGGTGTACAGTCCGCAAAAAACCACCGGCTTCACATCTTGATAGCCTGGTAATGGTTCGGAGGTCGGGTGTTTGGGGTCGGTAATGGTATCGCCAATTTTTGTGTCTGAGAGTTCTTTCATTCCAGCACAAATATATCCAACTTCCCCAGGTCCTAATTCTGATACTTTTGTTCTTTTTGGAGAAAATGCTCCAACTTCAAGAACTTCAAATTCACGCCCTGATGACATCATTTTAATCATCATATTCTTACGGATTGTTCCATCCATCACACGCAACAGCACAATGGCACCTTGATAATTATCAAACCATGAGTCAAAAATTAAGGCCTTTAACGGTTCATCAGATGAGCCAGTTGGTGGGGGCATAATATCCACGACACCCTCAAGGACCTCTTGAACTCCACGTCCATCTTTCGCGCTGACCAGAAATGCTTCGTGTTCAGTAAGACCTAAGACATCACGAATTTGTGTTTTCACGCCTTCGACATCCGCGCTCGCCAAATCAATTTTATTGATGACGGGAATAATGACTAAGTCATTGGCAATGGCTAAGTAGGCATTGGCAATAGTTTGTGCTTCAACTCCTTGAGTGGCATCAATTAATAACAATGCGCCTTCACAAGCTGCAAGACTCCGAGAAACCTCATAGGCAAAATCGACATGACCCGGCGTATCAATCAAATTAAAGAGGTAGGTCTCCCCTTTCGACGTGGTAAATTGAGTGGTCACGGCATGGGCTTTTATGGTAATTCCACGTTCACGTTCTAAATCCATATCATCTAGATATTGGGCACGAGCTTCACGTTGAGTGACGGCTCCGGTTATTTCCAAAAACCGATCGGCCAATGTTGATTTGCCGTGGTCAATGTGAGCAATAATCGAGAAATTTCGGATGTGGGTTTGCGGGAAAGTCTTACGCATTCGGAGTGTTCATGATTGTAGTGAGGCGCTAAAAGGTTGTCAAAATTTATCAGAATTCTCTAGAATCATTCGAAGAATATGCCGAAAAAATCAGCCCGATCCATCAAACAATTGCACAAAGACGCTCGCAAGTATGTCTGGCATCCTTTTACACAAATGCGGGAATGGGAACAAGAACTCCCGCTTATTATTGATCGAGGCAAAGGGACATTCGTCTACGATCTCGAAGGCCACGCCTATTTAGATGGCACCGCATCCATTTGGGTCAATATTCACGGACATCGACACCCAACCATCGATAGCGCGATTCGCCACCAGCTCACCAAAATTGCCCATTCCACATTTCTTGGACTCTCACATCCTTCAGCTATTCAATTAGCGAAAGCACTTGTTCAGTTAGCGCCGAACGGGCTGGAAAAAGTATTTTTTTCCGATAATGGATCGACGGCCGTCGAGGTGGCACTCAAAATGGCCATACAATATTGGCAGCAATGTTCTTCACCGCAACCACGAAAAACCAAGTTCATCCATCTTGGCTTGGCCTATCATGGTGATACGGTCGGAGGCATGAGCCTGAGTGGTATCGAATCATTTCGAAAACCCTTCTCTTCACTGCTTGTCCCTGAGCATCATACTGTTCATACGCCATACTGTTACCGTTGTCCACTTGATTTGCAATTTCCATCATGTCAGATGGCTTGCGCTGATCCCATCGAAACACTTCTCAAAAGAAAGCACAGGGACATTGCTGGAATTATTGTCGAACCTATGGTCCAGGGTGTTGCCGGACTGATTCCCTCACCTCCAGGATATCTTAAGCGTCTCCATGAGCTCTGTCAGCACTATCAGGTCCTGTTGATAGCTGATGAAGTGGCGACAGGTTTTGGTCGTACCAGTCGAATGTTTGCTTGTGAACATGAAGGGGTCACTCCTGATATTATGGCTGTAGCCAAAGGCATGACCGGAGGTTATCTTCCCCTCGCGGCAACATTGACCACTGATAAGATCTATTCAGCTTTTTTAGGTGAACCTCATGAAGGAAAAACGTTCTTGCATGGCCATAGTTACACGGGAAATCCCTTGGGTTGCGCTGCCGCTTTGGCCAATCTTGCCATTTTTAAAACTGAACGAACCCTAGCAAAAGTCCAACGACGTGCACCGAAGCTTTCTGCGTTCCTCAAAAAACTTACTGCGGATCCTTGGGTTGGAGATATCCGTCAATGCGGATACATGGTGGGCATTGAGCTAGTGATGAATCAACGCACTAAGGAACCTTTTCCAGTAACTGATCGCATTGGCTATCGCGTGGGGTTGGCAGCCAGGGCATTAGGTCTTCTTATCCGCCCAATCGGGAATACCATGATTCTCATGCCGCCTCTTTCAGCAACATTACACGAATTACAGCAGATGGTCGATATTCTCAAAGACGCTATTTCCGTCGTCCGTACCTCAACTCACACAGAAGAGCTCAGCTGAAATTTTTGATTGTACCGCGCCACGTCATGAGCCCAACCGGTAAAAATATCTTAAATGAGATCGACCCTTTGTCCCACCTCTAAGCCGCAACGATCGACGGCTCGACCTTGCTTCACAAAAATCTCAAGGTGCCCGTTACTATTGATCAAGATTTCCGGAAGACCTGTCGCGCCTTCACCATAGTATGTTTTCAGGCCTTTAATCGTCATATCTCCGACTTTGAGTCCCGCACCATTTTGTTTCGTGACTGATCGAAATGTTTCCATATCAGTAGGTGTGATGTTGGTGATTGCATTTCCGAAATGATCTATATACATGATCCTCCCCTGGAGCACATCTTCATTCATTTTTGGGGAATCATCAGGAAGCGTGACATAATCATGGATCAGCCGTCCGTAGGAGCCGGGCATTTGTCCCTTCGTTAACCAAGCCGCAGATGGGGCAAAGACATCTCGGCCATCAAAGGTCGCACCAGCTGAATCTAAACGGTATTGTTTATTCTCAATCGCTCGAACTTCTACAGAAGCCTCTTCTTTGAAGATATAACTCAACACACCATTGTCTGGCGCAATAAAGAAATATCGTGCGGTAGACACCAACAGTGCTCGCCGATCACTTCCGACATCTGGATCAACGACAACAACGTGAACGGTCCCGTCTGGGTAATATTCATAACACGATTTCAAGAAAAATGCCGCCTGTTCAATACCATGAGGTGGAATACGATGGGTGAGGTCGAGAATGCGCGATTGAGGATTAATGCCTAGTATAACCCCCTTCATACTGGGAACAAAATAATCTGTCTCTCCAAAATCTGTGAGCAGGGTGACCAATGAAATGGCTGAAGGCATCAAGAACTCTCCTTAAAGCAAATCGATTGTATTTCATATTCAATTACTCCGGCGGGACGATGGACTTCGACGATATCACCAACGTGATGCCCAATTAATGCTCGACCAATCGGTGATTGAACAGATATTGATCCATTTTTTAAATCGGCTTCATCTTGTCCGACGAGGGTGTACTGTTTTTCTTCTTCAGTTTCCATATTGAGTAAGTCCACGGTGACACCGAAAACCACGGTAGTACTCTCTCCAGCTGTGATTTCAACAATCTGCGCACTACCAAGTCTATGCTCCAATTCAGCCATTCGAGTGCTAATAAATTGTTGCTGTTCTTTCGCCGCTTTATATTCAGCATTTTCCTTTAAATCACCATGTTCTCGAGCTTCGGTAATGTCCTGAATATTTTTAGGACGGTCCTCCCGTTTCAAGCGAGTCAGTTCGGCTTGTAAGGTTTCATAACCTTTTTTTGTGATGGGTAAATTCATAGTCAACTACTCCACTTAAAATTCTTGAACTAGCTAAAAGTAAGCATACCCTTTCTGAAGGTATTACGATTGGCTAGGATGATACTCTTGTAAACTTTTGACAGTCATCGCTGTTTTTTTCATAGCCTCAATGCCAAAGACTGCGGCTTGTGCTCCTTGTATCGTCGTAAAATAGGGAACACCGCTAAACACGGCTGCCGTTCGAATCGAAGCCGAATCTTCTTGTGAGCCTTTATCGCCAACTGTATTAATGACCATGGCCAGATCGTTATTCTTCAGCAAATCGCCAATATGAGGGCGTCCTTCTTTGACCTTGTTCACAGTTTCTACGGTCATGCCATGTTCTTGAAGCAATGCCGCTGTCCCTTTTGTGGCTTTAATGGAAAACCCTAGCGGTATCAAACATTTGGCTAACCCAAGAGCCGCCACTTTATCTCCATCTTTCACACTCAACAGAGCTGTCCCACTCAAAGGCAGAGCCATTCCTGTCGCCGCTTGGGATTTAGCAAACGCCCACCCAAAGCTTTGATCAATGCCCATCACTTCACCAGTCGAACGCATTTCGGGTCCAAGCAGAACATCGGAAACACCGAGTTTCGTGAAGGGAAACACCGCTTCTTTGATGGCGATATGCGAGCATTGTGGCACGTCAAGAAAATCCAATTCTCTTAATGTTCTACCTGCCATAACTTTCATGGCTAATTTGGCTAACGGAATGCCTAATGCTTTACTCACAAACGGCACCGTTCGAGATGCACGAGGATTGACTTCCAAGATGTAGACCTGGTCCTCTTTCACAGCATATTGAATATTCATGAGTCCGATGACTTGGAGTTCTTTTGCTAAGAGAATGGTCTGCTCACGAATCGTCTGAATAATATCCCTATGCAGGGAATGCGGAGGTAATGAACATGCGGAGTCGCCAGAATGAATGCCGGCCATTTCAACATGTTCCATAATCCCTGCCACAACGACATCGTGTCCATCTGAAATAGCATCGACATCTACCTCAATGGCATCTTCAATGTAATCATCAATGAGCAATGGATGAGTTCCCAAGTCGAACGATGTTTTTTCCAGGTAACGATCGAGTGATTCTCCATCATACAAAATTTGCATCGCCCGCCCACCTAACACATACGATGGACGTACCATAACGGGATAGCCAATATTGACGGCTATGAGATGGGCTTCATGTGAGGAACGGGCAGAGCCGTTCTGAGGTTGTTGCAGGCCTAATTTGGTTAACATATCACTGAATCGTTCCCGATCTTCAGCGCGATCAATCGCATCAGGCTGGGTGCCGACAATCCTAACACCTTCGTCAGCCAATGGAACGGCCAGTTTAAGAGGCGTCTGTCCTCCAAATTGTACGACCACGCTTTCTGGCTGTTCGGTCTCGATAATTCGTAACACGTCCTCTTTTGTTAAAGGCTCAAAATATAATCGATCAGAAATATCATAATCTGTGCTCACCGTTTCTGGATTACAATTGACCATGATGGTCTCAATGCCTTCTTCACGCAAGGCCATGGCCGCATGAACACAACAATAATCAAATTCAATCCCTTGCCCGATCCGATTGGGGCCGCCACCTAAGATCATGATTTTACGTTGTTGAGTGGGATGAGCTTCACAGCTGGTCCCTGATGAAGAATATAAATAGGGTGTGTGGGCTTGAAATTCTCCCCCACAGGTGTCGACTCGTTTAAAGATGATTAATGGATCAACGTCAGTATTATTTCGTGCGTGTCGAATCCAATCTTCATGACGTCCAATTAACTGACCTAGGCGTTGATCGGAAAAGCCAAGTTTCTTCGCATCGATAAGTCGAGGCAACAGGACATCCGGGAAGCCAACTGACGTTTCTGGCCGTAAGCCACTTCCTAGATATGGCAGACAGATGCGAACCCATTCGGCTTCAAATGTCACAAGTTGCAAGATTTCATCTAAAAACCAGCAGTCAACTTTGGTGAGTTGATAGAGCTCGTCAACTGTCATGCCAGCTCTGAACGCGTCAGCCATGTGCCAGAGTCGATCAGCTGTTGGAATCCGAAGGGCCGTTTGAATCGTGTCAAAGAGTGGATGATGAACATCATCAGTCGCCAACTTCCCATCAAGTCCGTGTAGAGAGATGAGACCATTTCGATCCGTTTCTAGTGATCGAATAGCCTTCTGTAACGCTTCTTTAAACGTTCCACCCAAGGCCATGGCTTCACCGACTGATTTCATATGTGTCGTGAGGGTACGATCAATCCCCTCAAATTTTTCAAAGGTAAAGCGAGGGATTTTCACGACAACATAATCGATTGTCGGTTCAAAACAGGCTTTTGTCACTTGGGTGATGTCGTTAGGTATCTCATCAAGGGTATAGCCGACTGCTAATTTTGCCGCAATTTTCGCGATCGGAAACCCCGTGGCTTTTGATGCCAAGGCGGAACTACGAGAGACGCGAGGATTCATTTCAATCACAATGAGTGCACCGTTGTCAGGATTCACGGCGAATTGAATGTTCGAACCGCCCGTCTCCACCCCAATCTCACGAATAATTCGTATCGCGGCATCGCGCATATGTTGATATTCTTTATCCGATAACGTCATTGCTGGTGCCACAGTGAGGCTATCGCCCGTATGCACACCCATAGGATCAATATTTTCAATGGGACAGACAATGACGACATTGTCTTTCGAGTCCCGCATCACTTCTAATTCATATTCCTTCCAACCTAACAGGGACTTTTCAACAAGAACCTGACCAACTGGGCTGGATACCAATGCCCAATCAATATAACGATCAAATTCCTCACGATTGTAGGCAATGTTCCCCCCTGCTCCACCTAATGTAAATGAGGGGCGCACAATAGCGGGGAATCCGATCTCTTCAATCAGTTGCAAGGCTTCATCTCGCGAACGAATCGATCCACTTGCCGCCGTTTGGAGACCAATGCGTTCGATGGCTTGCTTGAATAAATCACGATCTTCAGCCTTTTGAATCGAATCATAGGACGCGCCAATAAGCTTGACGCCATATTTCTCCAAAATTCCTTGTTTAAACAATTCAACCGTGACATTGAGCGCCGTTTGTCCACCCATTGTTGGCAAGAGTGCATCAGGTTGATCTCGTTCAAAAATGCGTTCAATGACTTCCACCGTGATAGGCTCAATATAGGTTCGATCCGCGAGATCTGGATCAGTCATAATGGTTGCGGGATTACTGTTCAATAACACGACCTCATAGCCTTCTTCTTTGAGAGACTTGCAGGCCTGTGCTCCTGAATAATCAAATTCACAACCTTGACCAATGACAATTGGCCCAGATCCTATTAAGCATATTCGTTTGATATCATTCCGTCTTGGCATATAAATGTTCTCAGGAAATTTCCAAGATTATTGTAGAAGAGGATCTGTTGTTCTCTCAGTGGCCGAACTTGATGGCACAGGTCGATAATATCTCATTGCCTGCGGTATCCACGATTCTATTTGATTGATTCGTGTCACATCTGACGGATGCGTCGACAAAAATTCAGGAACGGCATTTTGGCTACGGAAACAAAATTTCCCAATCATTTTTCTTGGGCACCCGCTCATTCGTTCCCAGAAGGGTACAGCTTCATGTGGGTCATATCCGGCTTTGGCCATGAGTTGCAAGCCAATAAAATCAGCCTCAGTTTCCTGTTCACGAGAATTCGGCAGGGCCACACCGACGCCATAGGCACTCATGGCTCCAATGGCGATCCCTGGATCAATACCCCCAGCTGCTGCTCCAGCCAAGGCGCCAATTTGACCAATTTGCTCAAGAATTCCTCGACTATAGCGTTCAGCGCCATGCCGCTGAAGAGCATGGGCCACTTCATGTGCCATCACCGTTGCGAGGCCAGCTTCAGTTTTCGTAAATTTTAAAATTCCGGTAAACACAGCGACTTTTCCACCAGGAAGAGCAAAGGCATTCACCTGCTCATCATCATCAATGACGGCAAATTCCCACACGTATTCTGGCTTATTGGCGCCTTTGGCAATTTGCTGTCCTACACGATTCACCATCAGTGTCACTTCTGGATCTTGACTTAAACGAGCATTCTTCAAGACTTCGCGAAATGCTGAAAGACCCAGCGCGATCTCCTTTTCTTCAGAAATATAAATTAATTGATCGCGTGCCGTGCCCGGAGCCTTCTGACAGGCCACGGCCAAGATACTCAAGAGACTGAGACAGAAAAATAGCGCGACGTTTCTCTGTTCAGCGTATCTTCCTCGAAATTGCGGGACCTGTTTCATTCAATGACCTTAAGGCATCCACATATACATCATATGAGGAGCTCCACTGTGTAACGCGCCGAGCACAGTCTTCGAATTAATCTGCGGAAACCCTAGAGGCCCTACTGTCGGTGGCTCAAATTTCGAATAGATATTGTGATGGACATCAGGGCTACGACGAGTATAGGTAACAACTTGTGCTGCAGCTAACTTCGCATGTTTTTTGGCCTCTCTAATAGCATCGTCGAGATAGCCGATCTCATCAATTAATCCTTCAGCTTTTGCAAGGTCAGCCGTATAGATGCGTCCATCGGCTAAGTCTCGAATTTTATCAGCAGTCAAGTTGGGGCGTCCTTCTTGCACCACCGCAAGAAAGCGTGCGTACAATCGATCGATTACATCTTGAAAAATTGCACGTTCCTCGTCTTTCATGGCACGAAATGGCGACCCCATAGATTTCTTGGGACCCGAGACAATCGCTGTTGGTTGTATGCCAATTTTTTCAAGCAATCCTTCTGCATTCAGTGTGAGCATGATTACACCAATGCTCCCTGTAATCGTCGAAGGGTGTGCGAAAATGTAGTCAGAGGCCATGGCTACGTAATACCCACCGGAAGCCCCGATATCCAGAATGGACGTGATGATCGGCACGTTCCGTTTTCGTTTAAATTCCAGCAACTCGTGATACACAATATCTGAAGACGTGACGGTTCCTCCAGGAGAATTCATACGAAGGATAATGGCTTTAATATCATCGTCTTTTTCAGCGATCGTTAATTCTTCTTTGAGACGAGCCGGAAGACTTGGTGCAGAAAAAATTCCGGATTCTTGACTCGTCGATAAAGCACCTGAGATATCGATTAACAGAATTTTATCAGAGCCCTCACCGGAAACCTTCGTTTCCTGCAACGCGTTTCCACTTGAGAACAGATCTACATGAATGCATCCATTGACAAACAACAGACAGAGAAGTGTCAAGCGAATGGTCTTAGTCATTCCGAACCTCTTTCATCATGTCGACAAATTGCTGAAAGAGATAGGATGAATCATGAGGGCCAGGCGAGGCTTCTGGATGATATTGTATGGAGAGAACTGGACTGTCGAGTCCAACCATCCCTTCGCAACATCCATCATTCAGGCTTCGATGGGTCACGGACATTCTGCCAATTGATGTATCAAAGGGTTCAGCTGCACCAAGAGAATTTTCTGATTCTTTGTGAGGAAGGTCAACGGCAAAGTTATGGTTCTGAGACGTAATCTCGATTTTTCTTGTTCGAAGATCCATCACCGGATGATTGGCCCCATGATGCCCAAATGGCAACTTATGAGTATTCAGGCCTAAAGCCAATCCCAAGATTTGATGGCCCAGGCAAATACCAAAGAGAGGCTTCCAGCCAAGTAACGCTTTCACTGTTTCGACTGCATACAGTACGCCTTCAGGATCTCCAGGTCCATTGGATAAAAATAGTCCGTCAGGTTCTTGCTTGCGAATTTCGTCTGCACTTGTGGAGGCTGGGACAACATAGACGTCACACCCGGCATCCACCAAACTGCGAAGTATATGATGTTTGACTCCAAAATCCATCACCACAACTTTATACGTAGCTGATGCCGGCGCTTCTATAGCTGTGAAACCATTCTGATCAGAGCAGAGAGGTGTACTTCCTTTGGACCATTGATATGGAGCCTCACACGTCACTTCGTGAACCAAATCTCGACCAACAATGGACGGTGCAGCCTGAGCTTTCGCATGGAGTGACGCTTCATCGAGATCGACATGCGAAAGCACTCCCATTTGCGAGCCTTTCTCTCGAAGATGACTTGTGAGCGCACGGGTATCAATTCCTTGAATACTCACAATCTTCTGCTCGAGTAAATACTCGTCTAAGGGTTGCTGCCCTCGCCAATTACTCATCCGGTTGGAAGCCTCTCTGACAATAAAGCCTTCAGCCCAGACGCGACACGATTCATCATCTTCAGGAGTCACACCATAGTTGCCTATTTGCGTACTCGTCATCAGGACGATCTGTCCTTTGTAAGATGGATCGGTCAAAATCTCTTGATAGCCAGTCATCGACGTATTAAAAACGACTTCACCAATGGTCTCGCCTTCGAACCCGAGCGCCTGTCCTTTAAACACCGTACCGTCAGCTAACATCAGCATTGCCGGCTTCACAAACTCACCTCATGTTTCTTTCGTTTCATAGAGCCTTTTCGTTTCGCAAAAAATGACTCAGGAGGCATTCGCAAGACGAAGAACAAGAATTTTTCGTAGTTTCAGAATAAACAAAGAAAAGGCCAGGCCAACATTGACCAGATGTAAGGCCCGAACAATCATATGTAGACGAAAGAATTGTGAATACGCCAATTCTTTTTGTTCTTTGGAAATAGCCTCAAATGCCTCTTCCTGTAAGGCCACCGCTTGAGGCCCCAAGATTCCTAGAATGCTCACTGTGACGAGCAACATGCCTCCAAGTAGCCACCATTCACTTGTGGTGACCGAAAACAATACAGTTGAATCTTGTCCATAGGTGCGAGCACGCACACATGCCACAAGGCTTAGCACACATAAAATTCCAAGGTTTAAATATCCATACCCATCAAACACCCGGCGTAAGAAACGACCGGCTGGCTCCATCCCGAAAGAATTAAAGACTGCTGGGATCACTACGGCAATAATAACAATTAAACCGCCGACCCATAAGGTCAAGGCACACATCTCGACAAAAAATCCTATCGTTCCCCAATTCACGCGTTTCTTTCCCATAGGCTAGCGAGCATCATAAACCAATCGACCGTCAACCAAGGTCATCTTGACTTTCCCCTTCACTACCATGCCACCAAAAGGAGTGTTCCGGCTTTTGGATTGAAATTGTTCAGGATCGACCACCCACTCTTCTTGAGCATCGAAAATCACAACATCGGCCAGACTCCCTGGCGTCAGTGAGCCCACCGGAAGATGAAATAATTGAGCTGGAGCACGAGTCAACTTATCAAGCGCCTGCTCCATAGACAAGGTGCCGTCATGAACAAGTTGGAGCGTCAGCGGCAAGGCCGTCTCAAATCCAACAATGCCAAACGGCGCCGTATCAAACTCCAATTGTTTTTCCTGAAGGGCATGCGGAGCGTGATCAGTGGCAATCACATCAATGGTCCCATCAACTAACCCTTGTCTCAGGGCCTTCATATCTTCATCAGTTCGAAGAGGGGGATTCATTTTTGCATTAGCCTGGTAGCCTCGGACGGCTTCTTCAGTAATAGAGAAATGATGAGGACAGACTTCGGCACTGACCGGAAGTCCTTGAGCTTTCGCATGACGCACGAGTTCAACAGAACGCGCGGTGCTCAAATGTGCCAAATGCACACAGACGCCTGTGAGATCGGCTAAGGCAAGATTGCGAGCGACCATCACTTCTTCCGAGGCATCAGGAATTCCTGGCATACCTAATTCAGTGGACACTGCGCCTTCGTTCATACAGCCGCCATCTGTCAGATGAAGATCTTCACAGTGATCAACCACTGGCACACCAAAAGCTTTGGCATACTCCAATGCACGACGCATCACTAAGCTATTCATGACCGGTCGTCCATCATCGGATATTGCCACACAGCCCGCTGCCACGAGTTCACCAATGTTCGCTAATTCTTCACCATCTGAGTTTTTTGTAATGGCCCCAATGGGGTAAATCCTTGCCTTCCCAGCCTCTTGACCTTTTGTCAACATAAATTGGGTGATCGCAGCGTTATCATTCACTGGCTGCGTATTGGGCATCGCACAGATTGAGGTAAATCCTCCGGCGACTGCGGAGGCTGAACCTGTTTGAATGGTTTCCTTGTACTCAAAACCGGGTTCACGTAAGTGACAATGCAGGTCCACGAGTCCAGGAGCGACAATCCAACCACTGGCATCAAGTACGATGACAGAATCATCCTGTGCAACAGCACTCTTAAGTGGATAGCCCACTTCAACAATTTTTCCGTCCTGAATCAGCACATCAGCTCGGCCATTCACGTGACCAGGATCAATAACGGTCCCACCCTGAATACAGACAGTTTTGGGTGAGGCTTGATTCAATGAGGCTTCATTCATAGTTTCTCTTTCTCTCTCTGTTAGGCGGACCCTGATAGTAAATACATTAAGGCCATCCGCACCGACACTCCATTCGTGACTTGATCTAAGATGACTGCGGCAGAGCTATCGGCCACTTCAGGTGATATTTCAATGCCTCGATTCAATGGACCTGGATGCATGACAATGGCTTCTGGTTTGGCCAATTTGAGCCGCGCGGCGGTTAGGCAAAATAATGTGGCATATTCTCTTAAGCTAGGGAGTAAGGCTTGACCAAGCCGTTCTCGTTGTAGCCGCAACATCATAATCACATCGGCCCCGATCAACGCGTCCTCAAAACGGTAAAAGACACTGACACCAAGCCGTTCGACGCATGACGGTAGCATAGTTGGTGGCGCCACCACCCGTACCTGAGCACCCAATTTGTTTAAGATGGCAATATTTGATCGTGCCACACGGCTATGCGCGACATCCCCGACAATCACAATCGTTAAGCCTTCGATCTTTTCCTTTTTTTCCTTAATCGTATAGAGGTCTAACAGAGCCTGTGTGGGATGTTCATGCCAACCATCTCCTGCATTAATCACCGAGGATTGAACAAAACGAGCTAAATGTTCGGCCGCACCAGGCGAAGAATGCCGCAGGACAATAATATCAGCTTTCATCGACTCAATATTTCGTGCGGTGTCAATGAGGGTTTCTCCCTTCACGATACTACTGGTGGATGGAGAAAAATTAATGACATCCGCACTCAACCGTTTCGCCGCTAATTCAAAAGATGTTCGAGTCCGAGTGCTGGGCTCAAAAAATAAATTGACGATGGTCTTTCCGCGTAAAGCAGGAACTTTTTTGATATCTCGTCCGCTAACTTCTTTCAAAGACTCTGCCGTGGTCAATATGAGTTCGATTTCTTCAACTGATAAGTCATGAATCGCAAGTAGATCTTTTCTGCTCAAGGCCATAGGTGTTGCTACTCAGTGTGCCCAGTGAGAATGGAGACTCGATCGACTTGCCCTAATTCTTCAAAAAACACCTGCACATCCTCTTCTCGAGCTGTGGGAATATTTTTCCCAACATAATTGGCTCGAATCGGAAGCTGACGATGCCCACGGTCTACGAGTACGGCGAGCTGAATTTCCGCGGGACGGCCAAAATCCATCAGTCCATCTAAAGCTGCACGAATCGTACGGCCAGTAAACAGCACATCATCGACTAACACGATGGTCAGATCTGAAATATTAAAGGGTATTGTTGTTTTTCGAATCTCCGGTTGATCTTTTCGAATCGACAAATCATCTCGATATAAGGTGATATCCAGTTCACCAAAGTGGATGTCACGTTGTTCAATTTGCTGAATCCGGACGGCCAAGCGTTGAGCAAGATAGACGCCACCAGTGCGAATACCTATCAAGGCGACGTCCTGAGATCCCTTGTTCCGCTCGATAATCTCATGACTTATCCTGGATAATGTCCTGGACATTTCTTGGGCGTCCATCAACACCCGTTCAGATTGAGTAGAATTCATTAAATATACTTAAATAGATTCATTGGTATTTCCATGAAATAGGCATAAAAAAACCCTCCGCTGCAAGACAGTGAAAGGGTTTTTATGTTGTGGCCTATAGAAGGGCCATTATCCGTCATTCTCCTTACTCACCTCACTGGATGAGTGTTAAAGGTTAAGTCATCCTATTCACGACGTGTCTTTCTGTCAAGGGCCAGTCACTATGGCCACAAATATTGCTGAGCATTTTGAGCAACCAAAGAGAACATCATGCTGAAGGAGGCTGTTCGGGTGGATCGCTCGGCCAACGAAGATGATCGCGATACATATCTAGATCGACATTCTCGGGAAGGGATTCCATCTCCTGTTGCAGCGTTTGCAGATTATTAATGGTTTCATAGATACGATAATGTTTGCTCTTGGCCCAAAAGTTATCTTGTTCTTGCTGGAACTCTTCGAGTTTCATATTCATTTTTTCGACAAGTAAGGCTTTGAGATACTGGATCTCGTTTTCTTGATGGGCAAGAGCATGGGCCATGACCACTAACTGCTTTTCTTGATCGTTCATCACCCGCCTCCTTCAGATACATGTCTTCTGAATGTGTCAAAGAACCAATTTCAAGATTGTTGAATGATCCAAACCATCAGTCCAGGATGCAGCTGACCAGCCTGAAGAATGGCTTGATGTATTTTGAAAGTTGGTAACGATTCACCACGCTCTGCATGGACCACAGAAAATCCATCCTCTTGAAACAGATGTCCCAGCACCTCTGGGCCTGCCACACATGCAATCCCTCCAGGAATGAGATGATTGGATAGAAACCAACTCCATTGCCGCAAATCTTGTTCATCG
The DNA here is from genome assembly GCA_029261255.1 of Nitrospirales bacterium. Classification (GTDB taxonomy): domain Bacteria; phylum Nitrospirota; class Nitrospiria; order Nitrospirales; family UBA8639; genus Nitrospira_E. The sequence goes on along the minus strand of JAJDBQ010000190.1, from coordinate 1,119 downwards.
TCGTAGCTGGCAAATGGGATCCACACATTCATCCAATCAAACGGCGAATAGGTTTTGGTTATGCCCTGTTGAGTCACAGAGGAAAATTGGAAATGCGGTAGCCAGGCTAACGTGTTATTTCGATGTAAGGTATTCCAAATCTGTTGTGCATGTTTTTGGGCAAATGCTGGCCACTCATACCAAATGGTGTACGATTGCGGGCGCCCGTACTTCAGACAAGCTCCTAGGCTGGCCTCACACCGTGCCAATAATATGTGATCGGCCATTTCCCTGAATTGCCGCAACTCGAGTTGTTCTTCAAGAAAATCGTCAAGGTAATCAAAAATAAAGGGTTGGCTTTCTTTTTCGCCAATGATTCGTGAATCATCTGGATAGAGTAAGACCGCAGAAAAGGCTTCTGCCGGAGTCAGCGTCGGTGGGCCTTGCGGAAAACACTCACGCCACGAAGTCGAAGGAATGGTCCATGCTCCTTCATGCTCAAGCGCTGCAAGTTTCCACGATTCCTGCACGTTCATAACGTGCTCTCGTTCACCATCATACACATGCAGCTCTTTTCCAAGAATATAAGCTCCCCGCCCATCAACTTTTGATTCTCCAGATGATGTTGTCGGGAGATAGGCCAATCCACTTGTATCATCCCAGAATGTGATTTTTTGAATCTTGTGATGATGAGTCGTGACAGTCATCCTCTGTTGTTCATCAAAGTGCCGGACAGGGTATTCCGGTGAAGGCATCCATGCCACTTCATGAGACCGATTGATGTCTAAAAAAACATCTTGCGGTACCTCAGCTGTTTGCATGGAAGGGGTAAAAAATGTACTAAATAATCGAAATGCCCCGATTGATGGATAGGCAGGAATTCCTCGATACCGCAATAAAACAGGAGTCCGCACCTGCTGATCATCATACAATCCACGGATCAACTCGAAGGTGGCGCTCCCCGTGCCAGGCAGCAATGATAAAAACAATTCCACAACTGGCAAATAATCAATACCCCCCCATTCCATACGGCTCATACAAGACATGAATTTTGTCTTCTCAAAGGAGCCATCTTCTAACACATAGAATGCGTCTTTCACTTGCCGGATGGTGGCTTTGCCATCACCACTCAACTCCAAA
>JAJDBQ010000189.1 GCA_029261255.1 Nitrospirales bacterium | reverse complement strand
TGCCTGTTATAATGAGGAAATTATTGATTTTGTTCTATTTTTGGGCGGATAGCTCAGTTGGCAGAGCACTGCCTTTACACGGCAGATGTCGCAGGTTCGATCCCTGTTCCGCCTACCAATTTTTATTTGGCATAAGGGCGGCTCGATCTGATATATTGACCAGCCTACACCAAAATCAACTTCCAATTTGGAAGAAGTCTGTGGGCTGGTTGCCCAGTATCAACATATTTCGGGGCCGTCGTTCAGCCAGGTTAGGACGCCAGATTGTCAATCTGGAAGTCGCGGGTTCAAATCCCGTCGGCCCCGCCATCCCTTCTCAGGTTGGTTTGCTCTGTTCAGAATTTTACAATCCCCCGTGTTACTTCCACATGCCTAGCGGAATGGAGGTTTAGGAATTCATTATGCCCTTTGCCAATCTTTCTGAACTTTTCGGATCTCTTGGTCTCTTGTCCATCGTCATTTTGCTGATTCTCTCTATTTTTTCAGTCGTTTCTTGGGGAATCATTGTGAATAAATTTCGCCACTTTCAGCAAATTAACAAAGAAGAAGCACAATTTCTCCAACGCTATGAAATCAACCCTGCCGACCAGCAGTCTTTAAGAAATCAGGCTAAGAATTATCCACTCAGCCCGAGTTCTATGGTCTATCTTGTCGTGACCGACCGTTTGCCTTCTTCCTCCGACTTGTACGCGTCTCAACAGGAAGCGGACAGCCAAATCTCGTCCCAGGCGCCCAACCGCCAGTATCTAGAAAAAGTCTCGGAATACATCATTCAAAATCAGGTGAACCATCAGGAAGAGTATCTGCCTTTTTTAGCGACAACGGGTAATTTGACCCCCTTTATCGGCCTCCTAGGCACTGTTTTAGGGATTATCAATGCGTTTGGAGAAATCGGAACACAAGGCTCTGCCAGCATTGCCGCCGTCGCCCCTGGTGTATCGGAAGCCCTCGTCGCAACTGCCGCAGGACTCTTTGCTGCTATCCCTGCTGTTATGGCCTATAACTTTTTTCTTTCAAGAATACGGAAAATGGCGTTTCGGGTTGAAGCCTTTACGATTGAATTTCTCAATACACTTGAGGAGTCTGAAAAATCGCTTGACGTAAATGTTGTACAATGAAAAATAGTGCACGCTCGCGACAATTCCTGGCAGAAATTAACGTCATTCCGCTGGTTGATGTGGTTCTCGTGTTGCTCGTGATTTTTATGGTGACGGCCCCAATGCTCCATAGAGGCTTAGATATTAATTTGCCAACAACAACTGCTAATAATATTAAGGCAGAAGAGCGGCTGGTCGTTACCATACAGAAAGACAAAACTCTCTCTTTAGGAAATGATCCAATTAGCCTCGTCGCGCTTCGGTCAAAATTACAGGAAGCCAAAACGTCCAATCCTCTCGTGTCAGTGTATTTACGCGCCGACCAATCCGTCCCCTATGGATCGGTGATACAAATTATGGATGAAGTGAAAGGGGCCAGCATCGAACGTCTCGGCATGGTCACCGGCCCAAAAATGGAATCGATCGAAGCAGAGACTATTGGAGCCTCCCCCTAAATTTCCGTTTCATGGAACATGCTTCATCCTCAAGTCTTATTTCCCTTGGACTCACGACTGACGCCTCGCTAGAAGGATCATCATTCCGTTGGGGCCTTGTAGCCTCATTCCTCCTTCACGCTCTCATTATCGTCATGGCCATGTTTGTCCGGCTTCACTCAGATAGTGAGCAGCCATTCCGGGCAATTTCGGTATCGCTCATTACGTTGCCAACTGCACTGACACCTAAACCGAGCGCAGCTCCTCCTGCGAAAAAATCCACAGTCGCTCCAAAACCTAAAGCCACGCCGTCCCCAGCACCAAAAATCACCGCACCCCCTACTCCGGCTCCTCCACCTAAGACAGCGGCACCTCCGGAGGAAGAAGCCCTTCCCCCATTGCCAACTGGGACGACGTCAGAACGCTTATCCGAATCATTGGGAGGGGCTATCAACTCAATCATCGTTCCTCAAAAACGGAATGCCGCCCCACCCACTGTCGCGTCTCAGGACCCAGAGCCGAAGCCGTCCGAGGACACCTCGTCTTTACTCGAAAACCTCAGATTGCCTTCGGCTCCTCCAACGATTGCTCGTCCGAAAAGACTCAAACCGGCAGAACAATTAAAAATTCCTTCAACAACGGCTCCTTCAACTTCGATACCCCAAAAGACTCAGGCTCCTACCGAACGACCATCTCAATCTTCGACACGTGCAAAGGTGAGCGCTCCACCCGCAGTAAAACCGGCACCAACCCTGCCATCATTAAATGATGTGATACCGTTTAATAAGCCTAAACAGGCCTCGGTGCCACCCAAGAGCCAACCGCCTGCTAAGATTGCAGAATCTCTGGAACGCAGCCTCCCAAAAGTACAAGCACCTTTCTCAAGAAAACCTTTCCCAAGAATCTCTAAAGGACGGCCCGCAATAGAGCAACAACAGCAACCGTCCACGCCGCAAGTCTCGGCACCTAAATTGGCCAAAATTCCTAGCCAGCGCCGCGCTGAATCATCGATCCCAGCCCAACCAAAAATGTCCGATACCGTAAAAAGGTTGATGGATGGGCTCAAATCAACAGCACCGAGGCCGACGCCAAAACAAGTTCCCCTGCAACCTTCAACACCCACTCCAAGGACCACTCCGGCAATAAAGCCTCCTCCATCGAGTATCGACCAACGAATCGCGAAACTCTCCATACCTCAAGTCGACTCCGTCGAATCGATTAAAAAACAGCTCAAATTACTTGAAGTACAACCAACCGGAAGCCCTGGAAGCTCCTCGTCCGAGCCCTCAGATGGGAAAAACCGGTACTTGGCGATGGTCGAAAGTCGGATTGACCGTCAGTGGGTTGCACCACGATTACTCGTGAGCAACCCCGTGGTCGTTCTCAAATTTCATATTTCCCGATCAGGGAAAATTTCCGACATTCTCATTACTGAAAGCTCCGGGCATGCCCACTACGATTCAGCAGCTCAGCGTGCCGTGCAAGCCGTCAATCCATTACCCGCGTTTCCGAACGACGTCTCGGATTCATTCTTTGACGTTCAGTACCGATTCATTAAAGACTAAAGGACTTGGCCTCTATCATGATAAATTTTCTCCACCACCCCATTCGCTCCATTCTTTGTCTATCATGCGTCCTCACTGTGCTGTCTCCATCTTTTCTTTTTGCGGAAGATGCACTCCTGGAAGCAACCCGCTCAGAATTTCAAAAAATCCCCATTTGGGCCATGGGATTCTCCCCGGTTCAACAAAACAGCAAAATCCCAGAACAAATCCATACGCAAGTGCACTCCATACTCAAAGACGATCTCACGCGCTCACAAGTCTTTGACGTCGTAGACTTGCCTTTGGCAAAAGGGGAATTTTCTGAGAATAAATGCGTCAGTCTTTCTCCAACACATGCACCTCATTTTCAAAAAGTGACTGTGTCCACTTGGGGCAGACTGGGTATCGGCGGGACGGCCAGTGGTGTAGAAGGCTTAATTTTTGATGCCTGTGCGTTCGATCCTGGGCATCAAGATGTGCTGACCGGCAAACGTTACTTTTCGCTGAAAACCAATGATGGCCTGATCCGCTTAATGGCCCATCGTTGGGCAGATGAGTTGGTCTTTCGTTATACGGGAGAACAGGGCATCGCCAGAACCAAAATCGCGTTTGTTGGGGAAAAAGAAAACGACCGAGAGCTGTTCGTCATGGATTATGACGGGTACGATCCTCAACAGGTCACGGCTGATGGGTATCTCAACCTCATGCCGACATGGTCACCAGACCGCAAATGGCTCATTTACACGTCGTATAAAAACCGTAAACAACAAATAATGAGACGAGAGCTCTCAACAGGCCAAGAGGAAGTCCTGGTACCACCAGCGAGTCTCAATATTACCGCGACCTTTGCTCCGGACGGCAAATCAATTACCTATGCCTCGGCCCAAGAGGGTAATTCAGACATTTATCAGATTGAATTGGACACCAAAAGTGCCAAGCAGTTAACCTCTCATCATAGCGCAGACCTGTCCCCTTCATGGTCGCCGGATGGGCGCCACGTCGCCTTTACGTCAGACCGAGGGGGCCGCCCTCAAATCTATGTCATGGAGGCTGGCGGCACAAATGTGAAGCGCTTAACATACGATGGGGACTACAATGCCGCACCGGCATGGTCCCCTAAAGGTGATTGGATCGTGTATGTCTGTCGAATACCTGGTGAAGGATTTAAATTATGCCGCATCAGTCCGAACGGCGAAAAGCGTAGCCAAATTACGACAGGCAATAGTATAGACGATTCACCCTCGTGGGCTCCAAATGGTCGGCATATCGCATTCAGCTCCATTCGCAGAGGCGAAAGTCAGTTATATATCATCACGAGTGAGGGAGCGGGATTGGAAAAAGTTTCATCGGTGGGAGCTCACCTCAGCTCACCATCGTGGTCGCCGTTTCAACCCTAATGAAGCGGGAAGAATTGTATTTCAGCAAAGGAGTCGCCGCATGCATCCATCAACTCACATACTTTCATTCATAAGTATTACGAGCCTTATACTAGGAAGCCTCACAGGATGCGGGGAAAAAAGAATTCATGTCGCCACAACGACCGAGACTCCAGGCCAAGAAATTCTGATAGAGCCTGCTGACTTGAACCCAGTGGTCACAATGGCGGAACTGAATGATACCTCACTGGATGAATCAGACCTGTCGTCACTAGGCTCGAAAAACGACTCTTCTTCAGAAGAGCCTCCAACATCATTCGCGTCGGTCATGCCGAATGAACCCATTAATATGACACATGCACCCAGTCGCGCTGCAAAAGAGGGTTCATCTGAGCCCAATACTGTTGCCATGAATAATCCATCCTCTAGCTCTCCTATAGCGGATCCTAGTCCATCTTCCATACCTGAACCTGAATTCACCGAAGATGCCCCTTCCTTCACTGACAATGAAGTGCCCCTTCCTCCTTTGAGTGAAGGCCAAGATTTTTCAGCACAATCTGACTCTTCCATAGAAGCCAATACTTACGAAGAAGCAAAAGCTTCCGATATTTCCGATAACACAGCAGATTTCCGTGAAGACAGTAGTCGGCCGGTGCTTGAACCAAGTTCAGATCTGATGGACACTCCATCTTCTCAAGATACTTCAATTGAGTCTGGAAATTCGTTTTCCGAAGAAGATGTAGAGCTTGCACCAGGCACGATTGAACTTGCCAAGGCCCAGCCCGCAGATAGCCTGCAAAACCAGATCGATCGAATAAAAAAGGAAGAATTGGCCACCGTCTCAGCTGGGCTACAAGATGTCTTCTTTCCATTTGATAGCTGGACTCTCACAAAAGAAGGCAAGCTCTCACTCAAAAGCACTCTCGATTGGTTCAAGCACGATTTCTCCTCCGTTCTCATTATTGAAGGACATTCAGATCAACGTGGCACTCAGGCCTACAACATGATTTTGGGGAAAAGACGTGCACATGCCGTTCGCGATTATCTTTCGCAATCGGGTATTGACCCTTCGCATTTGATTACCATTTCATATGGGAAGGATAAGCCTTTTTGCCAAGATATCACCGAGGTCTGCCACCAGCTCAATCGAAGAGGTCATTTACTAGTCCAAAATCCTTAGTTGTTGCAGCTTGGCTTCAATATTATTCATCAATGGGAAAATATACTGTGAAATCTATGATCATTGGTCAGTCCGTCTGTAGATGGGTCATCCTTGGATGTGTGTTTGGTGGATTGGGAACCGGGTGTATCGCTCAGAAAGCAGACCTGCAAAAGATCCATAAAGATCTTGATCAACAAATCACGAAGATTCGGTTTGAGAAAAAAGAATTGGCTGAAGAATTGGCGGCCGCGCGTGCGGCTATTGTTGAATCTCAAAATTTGATTTCAGCGCAAAAAGCCGACATGACGAAAATGAGAAGCGATTTGGCTCCCTTAAATCAGCAAATCAAGCTGATGCGCGAACAAGATTTAACGAGCATGTATGGTCAATTCGAACTGGCAGAAAAGAACATTGCCGAGCTTCGAACAGAGCTCGCCAATCAAAAGGCAGAACTTGGCACTGAGATTCAAGCTCTTCAGAGTACATCGACACAAGCTCGAGAGAAGCAACAAGAGCTGACGCAAACTCAAGCAGGAGCCATCGCTCAACAAGTTGATGCCAACAATCAGATTTTGACTGAGAAGATGACGGAGTTTCAGGTCGCATTTGGGCAATTCAAAGACACACTCGGAAGTCTGGGAACGGAAATTTCTCAAACGCAAACCCAACTCGAGACGCTCCAAACTGATGTCATCACCCAAGACCAAACACTCGTAACCGTTCAATCCCATACAGCAAGCCAAGATTTGTCAATCGCCAATCAAGCGCAATCGATTGAACAACTCCAGGCCGGCTTGAAAGATTCAGGAACCATACTTGGGACCCAAGCCGAACAACAATCCGATGAGCTCACTGAGCTCAAACAACAGATTGTCGCGCTTCAAAACAAACTGGACAGCGACACTCAAGCACTCCGTTCCTTCCTGGAACAAGATGTGAAAACAGCCATGGGCAACTTAGTGGCCGACATGGATGGTCGGCAACGCCCGGTACTGGCACGAATAGACGCCCTGCAAGCCGACATGGAAACGTTGGGGGTTCATGTTCAAGCTGATGTGACGCAAGTCCAGGGACTTTCCCAGTCGGTCGTGCAACTCCGCGAAGCGCAAGAAGTCATGGGAAGTCTGCTCGGACAACGCGGAGATGAGATCATCCAACAAGCCGGAAGTTTGTCAGAACGAATTAACTCCGTCGAAGCGCATCAAGCAACGCTAGCTGAACAACTCCAGTCCAATACGAAAAAAACTTCCACCCATTTAATGGAAGTCAATGCAAGTCTCACGTCGGTTTCGCAAAGCCTGGATCAAACAGCGCAATCACTCACGAAGCGCCTCAAAGACCAAGAACAGAAGGTGGCTAAGCTCAATACAACCATTCAGCAACTACAAGAACTCAAGGGAGAAACACAGGGCCAAATCCAGCAAATGCAATCAGCCAATCAGACTACCGACCAACTCCGCCAAAATGTCGAGCAAGTCAATAAGCATCTTCAGGATTTGGAAATTCATCAGTCAGAAATTGTGGGCAAACTTGATTCTGATGCGCAAACAACCACAACCCATCTTCGAGATGTCAATAAAGGCATTAAGTCAGTGGCTGGAGCCTTAGAAGATGTGAGTGCAAAGTTAAGTAAACGAATCGCCAATCAAGAACAACAATTAAATCGGGCTATCACGGCTTTCCAAAGTGTGCCTAATAGTGCCGAATCTTCTCAATCGAACTCTCAGCACCTCAATGAATTGACAGGGACGATGAACCAATTACAGAAAGTCATCAATACCATTGGGACCAAATTGGGAGAACGCGTTGATCAGCACGAGGACCGACTGGGCCAGCTAGCCAAACGTGTCAATCGATTGCAAGGGAAGAAGACTAAAAAATAATCGACCCCATGCTAGATATTTACACTTAGCGCTTTAAGCGTATATTCAATCAGGCCTTTTATGATCGCCGATGACCTGGTAAAATATGATGAGTAGTATTACGTAACATCACGGAAAGTCTATGACTCGAACACTCCAATACCCATTTGCCTTAGTCGTTCTCCTCTTCTTGGGAGGATGCGCGACGACACCAGATCTTACCGATTTACAAAAACAAGTCCAGATGCTTGCGCTACAGCAAGAATCAGCCGCACAACAAGAACAACAGGGTCGAGAACGCTTGTCGACGATTGAATCCCAACTTGATGAACATGATTTTCTTGTTGGCGAACTGATAAAAACCGAAGAAGAAGCCAATTTAGATACCCGTCACCTTCTGGAAAAACTTGAGCGGACGAGCGCGATGCTCAGAGGGCAAATTGAGAAAACACGTACCTCGACTCAACGCCGCGATCAGGATTTATCGATTCGAGTCAAAGCCATTGAAGCGCGTATCGACAATTTAATTAATCGCCCCCGTTCAAGATCGACACAAGTTAAATCGCCATCATCACAATCGCCGAAAGCTAATCAAAAAGAGTCGACCCCGACGCCATCAAGCAAAACCCCTTCACCTCCCACAGGCTCACAAGTGGAGAATGAAGCATCAGCATTCCGATCAGCTTACAAGGTCTATCTCAACGGGAACTACGACCGGGCTTCTACTGAATTCCAACGATTCGTGAAACACTATCCCTCAACAGCGTTAACCCCACAAGCCTTTTTCTACCTTGGGCAATCGCTCTACGTACAGCAACAATATGATCCGGCTCAGCAAGCCCTCCAGCACATCGTGAGCAAATTTCCCAACACAAAATATCGAAGCCAAGCCCTCTACAGACTTGGACAGATCATGCTCGAAACCGACCAGCGATCCAAAGCACAATCACTATGGAACCAAGTGATTCAGGATTACCCAGATTCTCCAGAAGCGAACACGGCCAAGGAGCAGCTAAAAAAAGCCGGAATGTCTTGATTCTATTTGCCCATCCGTCTCGCTATTCGACCACACCATCCAATTCGTTGTAACACCATTCGATGTCTCCACTCGTGACTGGGAAAATTCACGTCCTTCCAGATGAAGTCTCGTGTCGCATAGCGGCAGGTGAGGTCGTCGAACGGCCTGCATCTGTGGTGAAAGAACTGATCGACAACAGTCTTGATGCCGGTGCCTCTTTGATCACCGTTGAAATAGAAGAGGGAGGACGACGTCTCATCCGAGTGACCGATGATGGAATAGGCATGAATCCGGACAATGCTCAACTCGCCTGCCAACGATTTGCCACAAGCAAACTCCAAGCTGAAGATGATCTCTTCAGCCTGTCCACCTTAGGATTTCGTGGAGAAGCACTACCAAGTATTGCCTCTGTCTCTCGATTGAGTCTGAGAACCGTCCTCTCTGGATCGCCCGTGGGCACTGTCATACATTCAGATGGAGGAGAATCCTGGGATACCCAGGATTTTGCTGGGGCATCGGGCACTCAGGTGGAAATTTCAGATCTCTTTTTTAATACGCCAGCACGTAAAAAATTTTTAAAAACTATTTCTACTGAATTTTCTAGAATTTCATATAGCGTCCAACAAGCCGCAACCATTAATCCTCAAATTCACTTTCGACTCCTGCACCATAATCAGAAAATTTTGGATTATCCTGCGGTTGCCACACTTCAAGATCGCTTAGTTCAAATGTATGGGCCGACCTTTCTCGATCGCTTCCTCCCGCTATCGCAAGCAACCGGCCCGCTCAAAATCACAGGATTCACGGTAAGCCCCCATCATGCGAAAACGTCTCGAACTCCGCAGGAAATATTCGCTAATGGGCGCCCTATCAAAAATACGACTATTTCCCATGCAATCCATGAAGGCTACCGGTCTTTTCTCCCAAAAGGGAAACACCCTCAGTTTATTCTCTGTATTCAAATAGACCCGAAGACTCTGGATATCAATGTACATCCCACAAAGAGAGAAGTACGCTTTTCTCATCCCGAGATCGTGCATTCGGGAGTCTTTCACGCGATTAAGGATACGTTTGCCACCACTCCATCATTCACGACAAGTCCGCCATATCAGGAACAAAAAGACTCTTCTTCACCATCACATACCCCAACAGCGAAACCGACAGTACAGTCCTTAGCGGTCGCGCCTGCAGCAACAACCTCATTCTCCCCTGAAATAAGGACCAATTCAGCCAATCACTTGTCGCTCTTCGCCCAAGAACCGCCATCGAAATATATGGTGTCCAAACAAGAATTTCACGTGATTGCCTTAGGCCAGATTCATCAGACATACCTATTAGGGCACATCAATCAGGATCTTTATATCATTGATCAACACACTGCCCACGAGCGGGTGCTCTTTGAGCGCTTAGTTCGGGCTTGGAACAAAAAGGATGTACAACAGCAAGGCTTGCTCATTCCTGAACCTATCGAGCTTCTGCCTCACCAAGCGGCATTAATTGAAGAATGGCTTCCAATCTTATCCCAGGTCGGACTTGAGATTGAACGATTTGGGCAAACATCATACGTTGTACGAACAGTACCGGCGATATTGGGGGCTGTCACAGCTGCCCCTTTAGTCCTGGAACTGGTGGAAGAACTCTCGGAATGGAAATCCACGGATGCCTTAGAAAGATTAATCAGGCCAATTCTGGCAAGCATGGCCTGTCAAAGTGCCGTACAAGCGGGAAGGTCTATGACACTTCCTGAAATTTCCACATTGCTCCATGATTGGGCTCAAGAAAATTTCCTTATGACTTGCCCACATGGAAGACGCGTGGCCATTCGACATTCAGTAGAAGAATTGAATACCCTGTTTGCACGGGCATCCGAAAACCAATCATCGATCTGATACCAGATGAAATATAGGGAATTAATACAGACACACAAACCTCTCGTTGCGATTGTTGGCCCAACTGCGATCGGGAAAAGCCGTATCGGAATCAAACTTGCCAAAGCCCTCAATACTGAAATTTTAACTGCTGATTCATGTCAAGTGTATCAAGAAATGGATATCGGGACCGATAAACCGACGCCTGCAGAACGACAAGGCGTGCCACATCGACTGATCGATCTTGTTGCGCCAGACCAAACATTCAATGTCGGCGATTTTCGACGTCATGCCTTACAAGACATCTCTCGATTACATAGCCAAGGTCTTCTCCCATTAGTTGTTGGCGGAACGGGTCTGTATATTCGAGGATTACTCAGAGGCTTGTGCCCAGGTCCCCCGGCAAATTGGCCGATTCGTCAGGCGTTAACACAAGAAGCCAAAGAACAAGGATGGCCATTTTTATTTAAAAAATTACAACACGTGGACCCAGAGCTTGCACAACGTTTGCACCCTAACGATCAACCCAAGCTACTCCGAGGACTCGAAGTTTATCACATGCTTGGGATACCGCTGTCGCAAGTCCAACAGCAGCATCAGTTTCAAGAATCCCCCTACCCTTTTCTACTCATTGGGTTGTCCATGGATCGCCCAACTCTCTATCAACGGATTGAAACCCGTGTAGAGTGGGAAATTGAAAAAGGTCTCGTGCAAGAAACTCAACAGCTCATGGAGCAAGGCTATTCGAGAAGCTTAGGATCAATGAAAGGGTTAGGCTACCGACAATTTTCAGGATATCTGGCGGGAGAATATTCTTATAAAGAAGCCGTTCGACTCTTGAAACGGGATACTCGGCACTTTGCCAAACGACAAATGACCTGGTTCAGAAAAGAACCAGCGGTACAATGGCTCAACGTAGACGAGTCAGCCGACCCGGAGAGTACAGCAAATCAGATTTTGACAATGATCGACAATTTTCTCTGTGGATTTGAAACGACACACACCATTCCTGAAATGTCCAATATTGATCAACGAGAAAAGGTCCCTGAAGTGGCAAATCAAACGGGATGTCCGTAACAATCAACACCCATACATCTTATAGAGAGGCAAGAATGGCCACACGTTCAATACAATCTCGATCGCCTAAAGCCGAAATCGCGATCATCGGCGGAAGCGGCCTCTATCACATGGAGGGGCTCACGCACATTAAGGAAGTACGCGTTACGACCCCTTTTGGCAAACCCTCTGATTCCATTATCTTGGGAAGATTTGAAGGATTAAAGGTTGCGTTTTTGGCACGACATGGTCGAGGGCATCGCATCAATCCATCGAGCATTAATTATCGCGCCAATATTCATGCACTCAAGTCCCTTGGCGTCTCCCGCGTTTTTTCTGTGAGCGCGGTTGGAAGCATGAAAAAGAACATACCGCCTGGTGATTTCGTCTTACCTGATCAATTCATTGATCGTACAACACAGCGACTCGCAACGTTTTTTGACCAAGGCATCGTGGCCCATGTGGCCTTTTCTGATCCTATTTGCAGCATGCTATCTACCGTTTTATGGAAAGCCAGTAAAAAAGTTTCCGTCAAAGTCCATAGGCCTGGGACCTATCTCTGCATGGAAGGACCGCAATTTTCCACTCGAGCAGAGTCCTTGCTCTATCGAAAATGGGGAGTCGATGTCATTGGCATGACCAATCTCACCGAAGCCAAACTCGCACGTGAAGCCGAACTGTGTTATGCCACCTTAGCCTTAGTCACCGATTATGACTGTTGGCATGAAACGGAAGAAGCCGTGTCAGTGGGCGCCATATTGACGATCATGCACAAAAACGTTGAAACGGCCAAACAGGTATTACATCACGCATTGACCATGGCAAAAAATCTTGGCCCATGTACATGTCAGACCGCACTTGAACATGCCGTCATTACGCCCTTAACTCAGATCAGCCCAGCTCACAAAAAAAGATACCAAGTCCTCTTACAGCGACAATTATTGACCACTCGTCACACTAAGAAAAGGTAAACATCATGGGAAATTTATTAGTCGTCGGTTCTGTAGCCTTTGATTCCGTCAAAACACCATTTGGGGAAGCCTCTGATGTCCTTGGCGGCTCAGCCACCTATTTTTCCACGTCCGCGAGTTTCTTTACCGATGTCAATTTGATAGCGGTTGTGGGAGAAGACTTTCCACAAGAACATCTTGAATTCATGAAAAGCCGTGGAATTAATCTAGACGGGCTAGAACATCGGTCCGGGAAAACCTTTCGTTGGCGAGGAGAATATTCCCATCAACTAAACGAAGCCCAAACCCTTGAAACCCATCTGAATGTCCTAGAAACATTTCGTCCGAAAATCCCTGATCACTACACCACACCATCAGCACTATTTTTAGGGAATATTGACCCAGAATTACAACTTGATGTGCTCAATAAAGTGACACGTCCCTCAATTGTGGCGTGTGACACGATGAACTTTTGGATTGATAGCAAACGAGATGCCTTATGGAAAGTAATGGAATTGATCGATGTCCTCGTCATTAACGATGGAGAAGCCAGGGCATTAGGCGAGGACGCCAATCTCGTACAAGTGGCTAAAAAAATATTAGCTCGAGGCCCGAAAACCTTGATTATTAAACGGGGTGAATATGGTGTTTTAATGTTTCATAAGGATGGAATCTTCGGGGCGCCAGCCTATCCTTTAGAAACGGTGAAAGATCCCACGGGTGCTGGCGATACCTTTGCTGGAGGATTTATGGGCTACCTCTCTGCATCTGGCAATTATTCCGAAGCCGGGTTGCGACAGGCCATCATTTTTGGCAGCGTCATGGCATCGTTCAACGTGGAAGAATTCAGCCTTGATCGCATGAAACGATTGACACGGGAAGAAATTGATACCCGGTACCACTCATTCAAGAAAATCACGCATTTTGAAGCCTTATCCTAACAGTCAAGGCAGTAGACACATTCAGGAAACCCTATGGATCCCTTAGGAGACTACCTCAAACAAGCAAGGAAGAAAAAAGGGTTATCCTTAGAGCAAATCGCGTCACGGACGAAAATACAAGAGCACCATCTCCTTGCGTTGGAATCGGAGGATTTTGGGAACCTCCCGGCAAAGGTGTTTGCCAAAGGGTTCGTGCGGTCCTATGCCAAATCCTTAGGCTTAGAAGAAGACGAGGCTCTTCAACGTTTTCTCGACACCTCGAGAACATTTTACGCTCAGCCCCATCCAGAGGACGCTCAACAAACTCATGTACAAGTCACATTGGAAGCTCCTCCTCGACAAGGAGTCAATTGGAGTCTGGCCTTCGGTGGCCTTATCGTCATAGTCGCCTTAGCCATTTGGTATGGATTTCCCGAAAAACAGGCCACCGAAGTCGTCCTTTCCGAACCAGAGACTACGATCCCAACTGAGCCAAGAGAAGAACCAATTCAACCAATTGTCGACTCCCGTGAGGACCCCCAGGAAAACGTCGAGCCTCTTCAACCTGAAGAATCGACTCCAACGCAAGCTACTCATCCAGCTGTAGAATCGGTTCCAACACAAGCAGCCCTCCCAACTCCGGAAGTTGTCTCAATCCAACCCATCGCAACACCTACCGACTCACCGATAACTGAATCAGCACCGTCGGGGCCATCAGAGCCCTCTACTTCATTGAGTCCATCAACCCCTCCAGCAATATCTATCTCACCAACGACACCAGAGAAAGTCACAACTGTTTTCGACAAACAGACGCTTGAGATCGAAGCCACTGAGTTAACATGGGTCGTCGTCAAATCTGATCAGCAAGATCCAAGCGAGGCGCTCCTCCAACCTGGGCAACGAGTAACCTGGAAAGCCGATACACAGTTTTTAGTCACACTCGGAAATGCGGCAGGAGTCATCATACATCTCAATGGCCAAACCCAAGGTCCTTTTGGAAAACCGGGACAGGTTGTTCGTGAAATTCGGTTGCGTCCCTAAACCATTTCCCCCAAACGCTCCACTATTTTTTTCTTTTTCCTTCTCAACTGGTGAATGCTCAAGGAATGCCAAGGAAACAGCTTTTTACAATAATTCATGCCACTTTCATTGATTCTTGACAGGCCAAAAAATTGATTGATATGATAAAAAGGTTTGGGTGGTTAGGGGATGCTTGATCATCTCTTCCCTCTCAAATTACCCCGAACCAGAAAAAAATGGCGATAAGGGGGTGTGTCAACAACACCTCAATTATTTTTTTGTTCTCATCAATGAGTTTAACCGAGGAGGCTTTCATGAAGTTTGCGATGAAAATGATTGTAATGGCGACAGCAGCCATGTTTATGACCACTGGCTTAGCTATCGCAGGACCAGAAAAAGATCCATTAAAAGCCCGTGTTCCAGCTGATAAGCGAGCAGCAGCTAAGAAAGACAAATCTCCTTATGGCAAAGAATCCAAAGATGCGACTCCTGAAGTTATTGCCGAAGGAAAAGCCATCTTTGAAGGAAAAGGCACTTGCGTAAACTGTCACGGTAAAGAGGGTAATGGCCAAGGTCCTGCCGGTAAGGTCCTCAACCCAGGCCCACGCGATTTCACCAATTGTAAATTCCACAAAAAGCGAAAAGAAGGCGAAATGATGTGGGTGATCAAAAATGGTAGCCCAGGTACCGGAATGGTTCCGCTCATTCCAGCCACGATTAGCGAAGAAGAAGGCTGGAAAGTGATTGCCTACGAAAGAAGCTTCTGCAAGAAATAACTCAACCGTTAGTTGCTTCTCAAAACCCTGCTGAGCTCAGCTCAGCAGGGTTTTTTTTATGCATAACTTCCACTAACAACATTTTTCCACTTCCCACATTGACACCTTTCAAGGCCCTTGACTAGACTATCTCAAGTAAATTCCCCGTACTATGGGGTTATAGAATCATCTGTTATGTAGGAGAATGCTGCTCATATGGCTAAACGACGATCTCTTCAGGAAGACACAACTGCCCTTAAAACGAAGGTCAAGGAATCTTCAACCAAGAGTGAAAATCCTGAAGGAAATTCGGCGATTCGGGCACTACGAAAGCGGCTAAAACGGACGCAACGGAAAGTTCGAATGGTGAAACAACGGGAAACCGCACGGACGGCTAAAAAAGCTGCCAAGGAATAAGACTGCGCAGCAATGACCAAGCAGAAAATTGGAGGAAACCCATATGCGTGACGACCAAAAAAATATTGATGATGAATTTTCAGATCCAGCGGACTTCGTCTCCCTAGATAACAAAAAATCCCTGCCGAAAGACGAACTCGTCGACGAAGTCGCAGATGCCATTACCGAAGAATCGGAAGAAGAAATGACTGATGTCGTCGCTTCGGCTGAAACAGATCTAGAGGTCGTCGAAGAAGAAGATGAATTCATCGAAGAGCAAGTGAAAGATGAGATCGATATTCAAATCGATCTGTTAAACGATACAGAATGGGTGGTCCGCCGCGAAGCCATTATTACCCTTGGCGAAATGGGTGATGAACGATGCGTCGAACCCATCGTGCGATGTCTACCAGACGGTGATTGGCAAGTTCGGGAAGCCGCCATTGAAGCCCTCGCCATGATTGGTTCACCAGCTGTCGATATGCTTCTACGGTATGTGCGTGACTATGATGCAAGAAAACCCGCGATCAAAGCATTAGGAAAGATTAACGATGAGCGGGTTCTTGATCCTCTCATTACGTTCATGCGCAGTGATGAATTCAAAGATGACGCCACGTGGGCATTAGCAGAGTTGGGGAAACCAGCAGTGCCTCGCTTGCTGGAGTTATTAAAGGACCCTGAAGAAGTAACCCGGAAACAAGCGATTATTGCATTGGGTGAAATCAAAGATGAGAGTTGCGTCGACGCGTTAATTGAAAGCTTAAAGGACCCTGATTGGTTTACGCGCCTTTCAGCTGCGTCGGCATTGGAAAAAATGAAAGATCCTCGAGGACGTGAAGCCGTTAAGCCCTTAATGAAAGATCCAGATCTAGTTGTCCGCCTTCGGATTGAACGAATGATGGCCGCCTGGAAAAAAGAGGCCGTAAACGCCTAGTCTGCTAAGACAAAACGGCCCGGAGCTCTTCACGAAGATCTTCTAAAATATGAGGTGGGATATTGCGACCCTGGGCCAAACGCTCTAGCACGTCACGCACCTTAATTTTGACTGTTTCAATCTTTTTAGCCATCGGGCCTTCAGGATCAAGAGCCACGGCCTCATCTAAATGGTGAAGGGCTCGTGTAAATTCTCCTGAAGCTCCTTCAAAGTCATGATCGAGCAAGTAAGCCCGTCCCTCAACAAACCCCTCCTTGGCCTCCAACATTTGCCGCTGTAATTGCACGGTTTGATCACGGCCAATCGTACTTTCCAGCACCTCTCCTGATAAATCTCTCAACGTTTGCTTCACCAGATCCGGTTGTTTCCCCGTATAATATCCTGCGCCGAACACGACGCTAAGGAGAAGACACCATCGAATCATTTTCATCATAGGTCTCGTTCCTTAAGTATGAATGCACTCTTGTGGTGAACCTGATAGTCCGCTGTTCATAAGGAATAAGGCAGAGAAAGAATAGGGCATGAGGAAGAAACCAAAAAGACGAGGGGCCACGGTATGATCTCGTAATTATCGTAGCACCCACTCCCATATCACACAAGCGACAGACCGAATGAGACCGACTTGCTGCTTTCGCAAGAATGGCTGGTAGCATCAAGTGCCGTACGAGGAAAGAGTAACGCAGAGAAGAAACGAGGAATGGCCCCCTATCAGGCATTCCCAACAGGACGACTCGCTCCGGCCTGGGCAAGCGACATGACAATGGCAAACCGTTCTCCCACGATGCGCGTCACGCGGTTCATATGCTTCGCCAATTCTTTGGCTTCATTCGCAGGGAGGTCTTGACGAAATTGCGGGTGAAGTCCCCACCATGTCTCCACCTCTTCATCACCCTGCGTACGTGACATGACACTGATCAGCTTTATTAAGGCTTCCGCATTCATCCCTTCTGGGGCAGAAAGAGGAATGGCCGATCCTGATGGTGGTGTAGAAGCCTCAACGCTAGCTTCTGGCGTATCATCGGGAATCTCGGTCGAAGCAGAGGAAGATTCTTCCTTGGGCTTCGACGCATCATCAAAGAGGCTTTTAAGAGCTGGCACAACGGCAGACCCACACAAAAACGCGGCGGAGGTAATTTGTTCCTTACCAGGGGCGCCAGCTTTAGCTGCCACTCGCTCGGAGAAAAATTTGAAGTAGGCATCACGTTCTTTGGTTTGATCCGTCACGACAAATTTAAACCGCTCATACACTTCTCGACTCTCCGAGACCGTTTGCCCAACCGACAGCATTACTTCCATATCATCCACTTCAGTCGAACTCAGCGAAGGAGCCAACACCGTCTTCAATTCATGAGAGACGGAATCTTCCAAGCTATTCATAAAATCTCGCTGCCCCTGGATTGGAACATAAAAGGCCGAGAGCCTGTCTACCAAATTAAATAGCATCCGCAGAAATTCTAAATAAATATCCCATTCCTGCTTTCGCTGAAACTTGAGGGCCTGTTGCTGGTCGGATCGTTTGATCAGGTTGACCGATTCACGCGAGACGCTCATCATCGTATGAGCCAAATCTTTCAGGATCCCGGTATAATCTTCTGTCGAATTCTTTGCCATAAAAAATATTCCTTAGGTGAATGGAGAGGAATTATAACTGAGGATTTGGAAGCCTGTCCAAGGTAAAAACACCTGCGTTGCAACCCATTACGACCTATGCTATACACGGCCAGCTCAAATCGTAGAAAGATTAATCACCTGCTGCCTACCCCATTTTCCGTATAAATTCATGGATTCAACGCCTGCAACGTCAAAAAACTATGTTCTCAAGCGTCTACCCGAGGACTCCGCTCCACCAGCGCTCTCTCGAAACTACGCCGAAGAACTGAATGCTCAACAACTGGCCGCCGTCGAGGCCGTCGATGGACCAGCCCTCGTCATAGCCGGAGCCGGAAGCGGGAAAACCCGAACACTCGTCTACCGAGTCGCCCGACTCATTGACCTCGGCATCCCCCCCAGCTCCATATTACTCCTCACCTTTACTCGAAAAGCCGCACAGGAGATGCTGGAACGTGTGGGCCTCCTCATTGGACTCCGCAGTCAACAGGTAAGCGGAGGAACCTTTCACTCCACAGCCAATCTCCTCTTACGCCGATATGGGCAACCTGTTGGCTTAGAATCTGGGTTTACCATATTAGATCGAGGCGATTCTGAGGATTTGATTAGCCTCTTGCGTGGACAACTTGGGCTGAACGATATGGGCAAACGCTTTCCCCGAAAACATACCATCGGAGAAATGTTTGGCAAAACAGCCAATACCTTGGCCAGCTTGGAAGACATCGTCCTGAACGAATACAGTCATTTCGGAAATTTCTTGGACGAACTCACCAAACTGCAAACGGCCTATGAATTAGCAAAGCGACAACGACAATTAGTAGATTACGATGATCTGCTCGTGAAATTATTGGAACTCCTGGTCGTCGACGATTATTCCAGAGCAACGATTAGCCAAGCCTTTCGTTACATCTTGGTCGATGAGTATCAGGATACCAATCGCCTGCAAGCCTCGCTCGTGCGCAATCTCGCCGCCACGCATCAAAATGTCATGGTCGTGGGTGATGACTCACAATCAATCTATGCTTTTCGCGGCGCGACCTTTCGCAACATCATGGAATTCCCTGATTTGTTTCCAGGAACCACCATCTACAAGTTGGAAGAAAACTATCGTAGCACACAACCAATCCTTCAACTGGCCAACGAGCTCATTTCTGCCGCTCCAGAACGCTACAGCAAAACACTCTTCACGAGAATAGAAGAAGGCCCATTGCCCAGTCTGGTCCAGGCCATGGGTGAAAACGCCCAATCACGATTCATCGCCCAAAAAATCTTAGAACTGCGAGAAGAAGGCGTCGCTTTAGGTGAAATCGCCGTGTTATTCCGATCCAGCTTTCATGCATTTGACCTAGAACTCGAACTGACACGCCGGAACTTGCCGTTCATTAAACGTGGCGGGTTCAAATTTATCGAAACATCCCATGTCAAAGATCTACTCGCGCACTTACGAGTCATACATAATCCATTAGACACGGTGAGTTGGAATCGTCTTCTACTATTACTTGAAGGCGTTGGACCTAAAAAATCCAAAGACCTTATCGCTATGATCTTGCAAGCTCATGGAAAGTACGAAGGACTGAAACTCAGTACAGGTCGATCTGGCCCTGGCTTGCGCCACTTGGCGACCACACTCGACCAATTAACGGAAACACCCCTCAGCCCGGCCGTGTTACTAGGAGAGATGCTCGAATATTACTTGCCACTCCTCAAAGACCAGTATGACGATTATCCCAAGCGAATACGCGATCTGGAACATTTATCCGTCATGGCAGAACGCTATGAGGATCTCAATCAATTCCTAGCTGACCTCACGCTGGAACCACCGAATAGCACCTCGGATGTTGAAGCCCCAGATCATGATGATGAGCGACTAATTCTTTCCACTATCCATTCAGCCAAGGGACTGGAGTGGCGCTGTGTCTTTGTCATTTGGCTAGTCGATGGCAGATTTCCCTCGGCCTACTCCTTTTCAGACGAGGATGGCCTAGAAGAAGAACGCCGACTCCTGTATGTGGCCATTACCCGGGCCAAACATCACCTCTTCCTCACCTACCCGATAAATGTGTACGATAAGATGACAGGGGCAGTCCTCTCGAAACCCTCACGGTATTTCGACGATATTCCCTCGTCATATTTCGAAACCTGGAATTTAATAGAAGAAGATCAATCCTACTCTTGGAGATAATCGCGTGAGAAGAATGAAGCAAGCCATAGCTGGAATCGTTTGTATCACAAGCTTGGGTCTGGCCATCAGCGGAATAGCCTGGGCCGAAGAAACCTCATCAGCCAATCACCCCAATCCGAGGAATCCTTGGCCGGCCTTGGTACAGCAAGCGGAAACGTTAGGACTTCCGACGGAATTCTTGACCCATATCGATCCTGCTTTTGTAAATATCACCTTTGAAGACCTCCGAACCTACGCTGCTGAATATCATCCCGAAGACCATCGAATGATTCTCAATATGCGGCTCTCCTTCAATGAAGCGGGTGGAGCGTTAGCCGATCTGGCTCGGATGACACACCATGACGTGGCATTACTTTATCATGAACTCTTACATGCCTATTTGGATTACCTCTATGCCGAGCAACAACTCAGACCTCTCACCGCAGAAGACAAACAGGTTCTGAACTTTGCCAATAGCCAAATGGCTTGTCACTATCGCTTCGTCCGCATTAACCCGATACGACAACTCAAAGCTGCCACAGAATTACGATTCCTGTCCGAGCAAGATTCCTGGGAAGTCATGAATGAAACCTGGGCGGTCTTTGTCGGGTGGGTACTATGGACCAAACTCGAGCTCTTCGATGGAAAACTTTCCGACAGTGCTTGGACACCCGCTCTCATCGAACAATGGACAGCCCGATTAGAGAAAGCCGTCGAATCTGGAGAATTGCTTGGCTACTATGAACCTGATGATCCAGAAGAACGAAAGGTCGCGCGCAAACGCTTCATCGCCCCATCGAACGGCCT
Source organism: Nitrospirales bacterium (assembly GCA_029261255.1). Lineage (GTDB taxonomy): Bacteria > Nitrospirota > Nitrospiria > Nitrospirales > UBA8639 > Nitrospira_E. The sequence goes on along the minus strand of JAJDBQ010000189.1, from coordinate 9,200 downwards.
AACTCCCATAGATGTCGAGCATCTCCTGACTAAAGTCTTACACGAGCCCACCGAACTAGTGGAGGCGTCTAAAAACGTATTTGAGGCCTATCAAACAGGGCAAGAACCACCCCCTGCTTGCCAATAAACTCAGCATCAAAATCGGGTAGACTTCACCCAAACAACCATGCTAGCTTCAAAATCTTTCGTCGCCTTTAAGGGGAAATGATCAGAAAACCAGAATACGGAGAACTTGTGCGCCTGTAGCTCAGTGGATAGAGCACTTGCCTCCGGAGCAAGGGGCCACAGGTTCAAATCCTGTCAGGCGCACCATCATCAGAGACTTGGGGAATGCTCAAAGACTGGTAGTTTGTGCAAAGACAGGATTTCTCTCAAAGAGAGAAATCAGGGCAGTAAACTGCCTACAAATTTCTTAGTTATGAAATTGGATATTTAAGACAAAGCTAAATCAATATCTTCATCTCGGTGGGGCCGTTAGCTCAGTTGGTAGAGCAGCTGACTCTTAATCAGCGGGTCGTAGGTTCAATCCCTACACGGCCCACCATCTTTTCAAAAAATTCCGCCTTTTCTGTCTGAACCTCGCTCGAGGAAAGATAGGCAGCAATTCTATTTCCCTTGAAACGTAGGGATCGTCCGAATCAAGAAGTCACGAAACAACGGGACAGTAAAAGCTAAATCACCATGGGCAGGACTATAGATCATGCCTTTATTAATCAGCTTCGCTCGAACTGGTCCGAGACTTGTGACTTTGACTTCTAAGATCTCTGCGATATCTCCCGTGCGATGCGCATCCTGTCCGAGTTCCGCCATGGCCCTCAAAAAGTTTTTTTCACTTGGCGTAAGACGCTCATAACGAACACGAAAAAAATTTTCGTCCAACCGAGGAATGACTAATAACGTGGCATCTTGAATCACCTGCAAAGTAATGGGACTGGAGGTCGCAATATTCCATGCCACATAGCCCCATTCCTGCAAAAAATACGGATACCCGTTGGTCAGGCTATACACCTCGGCTAATGCTGGCAACTCGAAAGAGATCCCAGCCTCTCTCGCAGGATCTTGCAAGGCTTTGGCTGAATCTTCTTCTGACAAAGCACCAATATTGGGAAAATTAAAAAGCCTCTCCGCATAGGATTTGGACGCACCGGCCAAACCAGGAAGTATAGGCAACCCCGCCCCCAACAAGACAAACGGAAGTTGATGCTGTTGAATCTTGTGCATGGCCATAATCAATGCACCCAATTCCTTCTTGTTGAAATATTGAATTTCATCGACGAACAGCGCGATGAGGATGTTCCGATCAACCGCAGCCTCCCCTATCGCAACAAATAGATTCGGGAGGTCCACCTCCAGATCACCACTATCTGCAGCGCCCTTTTCTGGCTCGATATCCAATCCAATACTGATATCACCCATCGTAATTTTGAGTGCCCCGATAAAACTCCGAAGAACCGCTAACCCTCGCTTGACCTTGTCTCCCGTTCCCGCCATCCGATCCAAATCATAGAGGAGGGTCCGCAAGTAGGGCGCAATCAATGGACCAAGTGCTTTACCTTCGTGTGCCTCGACAGAGATGGTGCGGTATCCATCACCATCTGCCATTCGCTTGATCTCGTTGAGCAGTACTGTTTTGCCCACGCCGCGAAGGCCCGTGAGCAACAGGCTCTTTTCGGGACGCCTTTGTCGTACTCTTCCGAGCAGAATCCTAGCTTGCTCTAAGACTGGGTCGCGCCCAACAAGTTCTGGCGGAGGGGAGCCTGCACCGGGAGAAAATGGGTTTTTGATAGGATCCATAATTCAATTATAACAATTTATACCCATTTATACACAAATCTAACAATAATTGAGTATAAATGAGGAGGGCGGATGAGAAAGCCCTCCAGAAGATCAATTTTTACAAGATAGAGGCATAGCACATATTACCTAAATATTAGCAGGTCATTAACGTTTCCCTATAATACAGCGCCAAATCCATTTCATATTGATCACAGCCTTCAATAAACCTCCCTGGAAGAATTCGTATGAAAGGTAGCCTCTAATTAAAATTCTCTCTTTGGATCTTGGAGTTCAAATTATTTGTAAGCAGCTGACTCTTAGGTAGCAGGCCACAGGTTCGCCCCCTATACGACCCACCATGTTTTTGGAAAATCCAAATTGCATAACTTGTTCTCCTCGCCAACATAAGAACAAATCCAGCCTTCTAACTAGAAGTACCTCTTCGATCCTCTAGTAATATTGAGTCCGCCAAGCCCTCGCGCTTCTTCCTAACTCGGCATCCAACATACCAAGTTGAAGCAATCTTTACTTTATTTCACTATCTTCTGTAACGTATTTCTCATGGTGAAAAATCCAAAATGTCATACAAAAGGGAGAAACCCATGTCTTATCCGATACCGACAACCTTAAAAACATTTGCGCTCGCAGGGCTGATGAGCCTCTTCATAGGATTGCCATTAGGAAACGTCCATTCAGTGTTCGCAGAAACGACAATGGATACTGATATTGTGATGACCATTGATACCAATGAATCGTTCAACGACGAAGCCGAGATGTTTAATAATTTCTTAAATGTCTTTACCGCCGCATACATCGCAACCGACGGAAATTTAGAGGTTGTGGTCCTGGACGAGAATACCATTTGCATCTCTGCTCAAAATGGGAATTGTACGAGTAAGACTGCTCCAGAAAATCGCGACAAGACGACGGAGGTGGAACGTAAAAAGGCGCCCGTGACAATCCTGACAGCCTATGACCAATGACCGAATCTGATCACCTCAAACCAATCAAGAAATCCTAATTTCAGACAAGGTTTTCTCCAAGCCTAGAACAACTGACCCAAAGCAAGAGGGCAAAGGTCCTCACCTTACATGCCCCACCATCTTAAAAATAGGATGAGGTTTAGTGCCCCTTCTTTGAAAGGACAGGATTTTTCTCAAAGGGAGAAATCAGGGAAGTAGAATGCCCATAAAGTTCTTTCAATGAGTGCATATCCTAAATCATCCGCGTCAATATCCCGTTCGGGGCAATGTCTGGGTTTAACCCGTTTCTGGGAATACATTATTACACGATTAGTCGTCTGAAACGACAAGCGGAAGAAGACGGCACATGCTGACAAGACCTAGCCTCACGTCTGACCCCATGGCCAATTGTTCCTTTCTAACGTTACCTTACCAATACCGTGAGGAATGCTGAGTCCATCTCCGTTTACGATTTGTGACAGCCATGGCCGACTCGGTTTGTCCATCTGATTGCGAGACCACACATGAGCGAGAATGCTGAATCTGAAAAGGGAGTCAGAGCGTATCAAAAAGGGGACTATGCAACTGCCCTCCTTGAGTTTAGACAACTTGCTGAAGAAGGATTTGCCTCTGCCCAGAACGATCTTGGTGTGATGTATGCGAAGGGAGTCGGTGTATCCCAAGACTATCAGGAAGCAGCACAATGGTTTCACCGTGCTGCCGCACAAGGGCATGCCTCTGCTCAGTATGCTCTGGGTATGATGCATAAAAAAGGAGAAGGCGTGCCCCAAGATGCTGAGGCAACAGTGCACTGGTGGCGACGTGCTGCTGAGCAGGGTCATACTGATGCCCAGAGTAATCTGGGCGTAATGTACCACAGGGGAGAGGGCTTACCTCAGGACTCTCTGGAAGCGGTCAGATGGCATCACCGCGCTGCTGAAGCGGGTCATACTGATGCCCAAAGTAATCTGGGTGTGATGTACCATAGGGGAGAAGAAGTACCTCAGGACTATCGAGAAGCGATCAAGTGGTACCAGCGTGCTGCTGAGCAAGGACATGCCTTTGCGCAGAGCAATCTAGGCGTGATGTATGCCAAGGGAGCCGGCGTTCCCCAAAACTATGCACGTGCGCATATGTGGTTCAACGTTGCTGCCTCGTCAGGAAAGGTCTATGCAAGGGAGATACGAGAGGATGCGAGGAAGATGAGAGCTGATGTTGAAAAGAACATGTCTTCCACTCAAATCACCGAAGCCGAACAACACGCACGAGAATGTATTGAGAAAAACTACAAAGGGTTCTTCTCACTTTGAGAGCAATATAGAGTCTGTGCTTGGCGAATGACCGTTCTATCGCAACGACTCACGCGAAATAGAAATAATACAGGCATTCGCCCCGACTACGAGGGAATACAACTTTCCAGGGGATGATCGCTCAATTCCGACGGGGATATCCATCGGCCCTTTCTTGATCATCGCCAGCACTTCAATACCCCATCATGTTTCTTGAACGGCATGAAAGTTTTTCAATTCCAGCATTGGTCGCGTCAACCCGATAGAAGCCCGCTCTCCCATTATTCCTTAGATCTCTCGGCAACTGAGGGAGTAAGCGAGATACTGACGAACACATTGAAGACCATATCTTACTTGAGATGTTGCCGTTTGAAGGATAGAGCGGCCATGCGAGTCTCCCTTGAAAAAGATCACGCTAGCACATCAAGCTATTTGCGCCAGAGCCAATATCGGAATTGCAACATTGCTCTTCATTCCTAAATGCCATACAAAAAATTGACCAAGTACTCGGCAAAAAACCAAGACAAATTACATACAATTAATCCAAATACCACACCCACCGTGCTTCCATAGTTCTGTGCCCATGTCATCTTCCCTTTATGACAAAACCAAGCGACTAATGGAGCACTAACCACCGCAGCTTGGAAAAAATTACACAACTGGGCTGTGATCACAAACACCACTTCACAAAACGGAATAACAAGAAATGTATAAAGAGAAAATAGAGACGCCGTTTCATGAGCATAAATCTGATAGAGAACAAAAGGGGGCAACAGCACACTCGACCATACAAAAAGCTCATTGGCTAGCACTTTCATTGCGCCTGCATAGTGGTTTTCGGAGTAATCACTCAGTACGGGTGTCATCATGGCATTCGTCCTTCCCGATCACGATAAGTCTTGATTCCTCCCTGAAATCTTCTCTCCCCTGCACCATTTAAATGTATCGTCTAAAGGGTGATGTACTGGTTCTGTCGCAAATACTTCCCCAAAACGAAAAGGCTTAGATGAAAATCCTGGGCTACGCAGTGAAGGCGTAAAACAGATCTACCTGAGTGCTATGGCTTCCCGCAGATGTTTTCATCTGTCCCTTCTTAATCTTTCCCATCACTTCAATACTCCTTAACATTCATTGAGCCGCATGAATTTTTTATCCCAGCATCGGTCACGTCAACCTACAATTTTCCTGAAGGGTTCAACCTTGAGCCATTACGCTAGGTTCTGAGCGTAATACAAAATTGAGTGGTCATATACTACGTCAGAACCATCAGGGACGATAATCTTCTGTTTGCATCCATGATGGGCATATGAAAATGGCCACCACCTCGGTGGCAATTTCGGAATGGGATCATTTCCATTAACAAACCGCAGATGCTGCTTTGATTTAAATTCTTTTGATATACCACGCCCTACTCTGGGCTCCCCAAAAGTCACCACCTCATGAATTTTTTTGTGCATCCCCGCAAGAGTTGCCATAGCCCCGCCCAAACTATGTCCGGTGGCCGAAACTGGAATGCTTTTAGCATCCGCAAGAACCTGCAAATCGGGAAGAATCAAGGTTTCCCAAATTTTTATAAATTCTCGAAGAAATCCTTGGTGAACTTCCGCTCGACCTAAAGGAGCCAGCCCAAACATCAAGTCAGCGACAACATCGTTTGATAAAAAGGAGGTGTACTCATCAGGAAGATGAACCTTAAGGATTCGCTCCAAAAAGGGATCTATGCGATTCACCATTCTTGATGGAATTTTTTTCTTTTCAAATGCTTGAGTTCCCCGAAAGGTCAAAATCGCGTGATCGCGCCAGACCGCCAGAAATGCTTGAGCACCATTTCGCTCATAAAATCTGGTTTCCTGAGCTCCAAATCTTTCCATGAGCCAGAAAATAGTCTGCTGCGAGTGATACGCGGTGTGGCACATGTTTGCTAACACCCAGGCTCGGTTGGTATCCCAACATTCTTCAAAATGCTGCTGTGTTGTCACCATGGGAAACGGAGGAAATTGTTCGGGATGAATAACAGACTGAAAAGATTTGAAGGTGTGCGTTGTTGCCTGCATACAGCCTCCTTCGTGGGAAAAGACAACAAAAAATGGCAACTAAAAGAGAGTCAGCTAAACCTTCAGAAAGTGCGGAATACGCTAGAATTTCAGAGGGCTCACGCCAGGAGTATTGTCGGCAAAGGGAAGAAGAACTGGAAAGAAATTTATGTGTGAGGTGACTTTTGAGGCAGACATACCAACTTATTCAGCATCTACCAGCCTAGCCTTATCAAATCATGGCCGTATCAGGCTAATAGGAGTGAATGAGGGTGAAAAACGAACGTTGTCGCCAATTTGAATTGGTTTTGAGAACTTCACATCTCGGATCTGATTCTGTTGCAAATACTCATGCGGAATAGAGAGTTTTCAATTATTTCTCTACCCTACTCAACGAAGAAATGATATAGGGGTGAAATCTGTTCTTGAATTCAAGTAGTAAGTGCAATGTTCTGCTCCACCAACGGGACGAAGTAGTTGTGGAATAATTGATTGGGGGTGCGATACCCACGTGTTTTTCTGGGACGGTTATTGAGGTGGGCCACTGCCTTTTTCACTTGTTGCCACGAGACCCGGCGAAAGTCCGTCCGTTTCGGGAAAAACTGTCGCAGGAGGCCGTTGGTGTTTTCATTGATGCCGCGCTCCCATGATGAATAGGGATGCGCAAAGTAGGTACGTGCCGCCAGGGCCTGCGCCAGCACTTCATGCTTCACAAACTCTGAGCCGTTATCAAAGGTGAGGGTCTTCACCTTGTCTTTGAAGGGACGCAGCATTCGGATGATGGCCTGACTCACCACGTGAGCGGATCGGCTGAAGACGCGCGATCCACGACCGTGACCAGCACACTCTTCCTGTCTAGGCCAATCACCGTATCGCACTCCCAATCCCCGAGCCGTGTTTTCTTCTCCACTTCGTTCGAGCGCTCAGTAATACAGCCTCGATTGGGAATACTCGAGGCCCGCGCTCCTGAGCCATATCGCTTGCGGCGGTGCTTCCCGCCTTGTCGTAGAAATGGCTTCAATTGGGCGTGGCGGGTGGCATCGCTGTAGATGAACCGGTAGATGGTTTCATGGCTGAGGCTGAGGGCGTGATGCTTCTTTAAGTACCCACTGACTTGTTCAGGACTTAAGTACTGCCGGATGAGCTGTGTGATGACGGGCGCAAGCTCAGCTGTCAGCTTGCGAGACTTTTGCCAATTGGCACAGACTTGCCGCGCTTGCACGATTTGCCGCGCCCAGTAATATGTATACATGTGGCAGCGGGCATAGGTATTCCGTTTGAGTTCACGGCTAATCGTTGAAGGATGGCGGCCAAGGGCCTTGGCGATCTGGACTTGCGTGCTCCCTGTTCGCCGAGCCTGCCAGATGTAAAACCGTTCGTGGTCGCTGACGTGCTGATACGAATTCATGACTATCACTCCTTGGGTCAGATAGATGGTGACGGCACCGCATCGTACCCGAGTGGAGCCTCTTGAGAAATTGCACTTATTATATGAATCCGCGTTCATTCAGTCTTCGTTATTTAGGGGTCAAGTCCTTTGTTTCATAATACTTTTCACAGAAGAACGGACATAACAATTAGCTAGTCGGGATCTTACTCAGGGCATTTCCATCATCTGAGAGGCACGGATGGTTCCGCCATTTTCTAAGACCGGATCTAATTGGGCGATTTCAACGGCCGCTTCCATGTCATAATGCATTGATTCAACTTGGGCATGTCCCCGTTGCGCCTTCGCGGACCGGCAGCGATCTTTCCAATGTACCGACGGAAGCTGCATGGATTCCGATGAACATAGGCGGCTTGAATTCAAGGTCTTCAATCGACTGGGCCTCTCTCTCTCAAACCCCCAACAGGGTTACTGATACCCATTTCAATGAAGGCAACAACGCAGGCCTGACCGGATCACAGAATTCTTTGAATGACATTCGATAATAGGTTTTATGATGTATTCATAAGAGAACCTGTATATCTTCATTCAGACCTTTATGTCAGTATAAGAGTGTTGAATAAAAATAATTTCCGAGGGCATATAGGCCCACAGACATTTCTGATATCAAAGGCATCGGGGCGGTTCAAAAAAGTTCGTCCAGCAAGGCCGCAGCCAGTTTTGCGCGCAGAGCGTACTTCCAGTACGTGAGCACGGAAAATTGGCGAGAACGCCGCTGGCGGCTTTTTTCAACAGCCCCAGTATAATATCTGAAAATAAGAATAAACCCTGTAGCAACAACAATGAGCGACAATTCAAGAGTGGTTTACTCCACGGGAGTGGGCCGAATCAAAGAAGGCAAAAAAGCTGATACTTCAGCAGTTGCAACTGATGGTGTCATACGCATTCGACGTGAATCCAAAGGCCGCGGTGGGAAAGTGGTCTCCGTTGTCGAAGGTGTCCCTCCTGAACAACAAAAAGCAATCGGCACATTATTGAAATCCAGCTGTGCGACAGGTGGTGCAATGAAAAATGGTGCGATTGAAATACAGGGTGACCACCGCGAGACGATCAAAGCCCAGTTAGAAAAGAAGGGCTTCAGTGTTAAATTTTCAGGCGGATAGATGAGCGCGCAGCAAAAAAGAAAGAAACTGGCCACTTATGGATCATAGCCCTCGCCTATTACGGCTGAGCTTCTCACGCATGTCCCCTTTGCGCCATCGCACACCCGCATCGATCTTCCCAGATACCGACTGAAGGTGGATGCATCCCGATGAAAATAGGCGCCATGAATTCAAGGTCTTCAATCGACTAGTCCTCTCTCAATCCCCCCCAACAGGCTTCCTGATACCCATTTCTATGAAGGCACTAACGCAGTCCTAACACTATTACACCACCAACGCGACCGCTTCCTGCTTAAATTCCCGACTGTGATCCCCGCGTGTTCGCTTCATTCAACATCTCGTTTCGAATTATTATATAATCCTTCACTCGGTGTCCGATATTTCAGGGAAAGAGCACCAGTACGGATTCGTTTTCAAGCATACGATAGAGGAAACACTATCCATGAGTCTGTCATCCGATTCTACTAAAATTCCCAAGGGGAATTTTGACGGGTTTAAAACCCATGCTAAAAACGACATTCTCTCTGGATTTTTAGTTTTTCTTATTGCTTTGCCGTTGTGTCTGGGAATTTCTTTGGCTTCAGGATATC
>JAJDBQ010000188.1 GCA_029261255.1 Nitrospirales bacterium | reverse complement strand
ACGAATCTAGATGGTGTGGGTAATGCGGAGGTCAATATGTTTCAGCGGGGGTGCGACGTCGTGATTCAAAACTCTATCCGGGAGGGATTCGGTCTGGTTGTCTCCGAAGCCTTTTGGAAGGAAAAGCCTGTGGTCGCAGGGAAAGCCGGCGGTATTCCCATGCAATTTCCTGAAGAATTCCATCAATATCTGGTCCAAGATGACGAAGAAGAATGCGCTGAAAAAATTCTTTACCTTCTGAGACATCCCGGTGAAAGGGGATCATTTGGTCGGGCGGCACGGGAACATGTGCGAAAACACTTTCTGACCCCACGTTTGGTCCGTGATGAATTGGAACTCATGAAAGAACTGGTGAATCAATAGGAGAGATCGATGACGACAACCCTTTCCCAACAGGAATTTGCTGATATTAATGCGTACTGGCGTGCCGCAAATTATTTGTCCGTTGGACAAATCTATTTGCTTGATAACCCTTTATTAACCAGGCCGTTGACACTTGATCATGTCAAACGGCGTTTGGTGGGTCATTGGGGGACGACTCCAGGCTTAAATTTTATTTACGTGCATTTGAATCGTCTCATTAACAAGCATGACTTGAATATGTTGTACATCGCTGGCCCTGGTCACGGTGGTCCCGGATTAGTCGCGAACACTTATCTAGAGGGAACCTATACCGAAGTCTATCCCAATATTTCTCAAGATGCGGAAGGACTGAGAAAACTGTTTAAGCAGTTTTCGTTCCCTGGCGGCATTCCGAGTCATGTCGCCCCTGAAACTCCGGGTTCAATTCATGAAGGCGGGGAGCTGGGGTATTCAGTCGCTCATGCATTTGGAGCGGTGTTGGATAACCCTGATTTAATTGCGGCCTGCGTGGTGGGTGATGGTGAGGCAGAAACAGGGCCACTAGCCACAGCCTGGCATTCCAATAAATTCCTAAATCCCATAACCGATGGGGCCGTTCTACCCATTCTGCATCTCAATGGGTACAAGATTGCGAATCCAACATTGCTGGCGCGTATCAGCCATGAGGAATTGAATAATTTGTTTTTGGGGTACGGCTATCAACCTCATTTTGTCGAAGGGTCGGATCCCGAAACGATGCATCAACTGATGGCTCAAACAGTAGAGGATGCGGTCAATGAGATTCAGGCCATTCAACAGCATGCACGAAACACTGGGGATGTCACGCGTCCGCGCTGGCCTCTGATTATTTTACGAACTCCAAAGGGTTGGACGGGTCCCAAAGAAGTGGACGGTAAAAAGACCGAAGGTTCATGGCGATCACATCAAGTCCCATTTTCGGACATGGCGACCAATAAGAAACATCTCAAGCTATTGGAAGATTGGTTGAAAAGTTATAAACCTCAAGAACTATTCGATGAGCAAGGACACCTCTATTCACAGTTGGCTGCGCTGGCTCCAAAGGGAGACAGACGGATGGGGGCCAATCCTCATACCAATGGTGGCCTTCTTCTGAAGGAGTTGAAGATGCCGGCCTTTCAAGATTATGCCGTGGATGTTCCCAAGCCAGGCACTGTCGTGGCGGAGGCGACGCGGGTGATGGGACAGTTTCTTCGAGACGTGATGAAATTGAACATGGGTAGTCGGAATTTTTTGGTATTTGGACCAGACGAAACCGCATCGAACCGGTTGAGTGCCCTCTTTGAGGTCACGAAGCGTCGTTGGATGGCTGAAACCATTCCGGAAGATGACAATCTCTCGACAGATGGCCGCGTGTTTGAAATGCTGAGTGAACATACCTGCCAGGGTTGGCTGGAAGGCTACTTACTGACTGGACGCCACGGATTCTTTTCTTGCTATGAGGCGTTCATCCATCTTATCGATTCCATGTTCAACCAACATGCGAAATGGCTCAAGGTGACACGAGAGGGTATTCCCTGGCGCAGACCCATTGCGTCCTTGAACTATTTGTTGACGTCCCATGTCTGGCGTCAAGATCACAATGGCTTTTCTCATCAAGATCCGGGATTTATTGATCATGTTGTGAACAAGAAAGCTGAAGTTATTCGTATTTATTTGCCTCCTGATGCCAATAGTTTATTGTTCATCACGGATAAATGTCTGCGCAGTCGACACCTCGTGAATGTGATCGTGGCGGGCAAGCAGCCTGGGTTGCAGTATTTAAGTATGGATGCGGCGATCAAGCATTGCACGGAAGGAATTGGGATCTGGGAATGGGCGAGTAACGACAAAGGAGAGGAGCCTGATGTGGTAATGGCCTGTGCTGGCGATATCCCAACGTTGGAGACGTTAGCGGCGGTGGACCTGCTGCGCCAACAAGTCCCGGATCTGAAGGTGCGAGTGGTGAATATTGTGAATCTGATGAAGCTGCAACCACAAAATGAGCATCCCCATGGTCTCACTGATCAAGAGTTTGACACATTGTTCACGACGGACAAGCCGGTTATCTTCGCCTTTCACGGGTATCCTTGGTTAATCCATCGGCTAACGTATCGGCGGACGAACCATATGAATCTTCATGTGCGAGGGTATAAAGAAGAAGGAACCACTACCACACCTTTCGATATGGTTGTACAAAATGATCTGGATCGCTTTCATCTTGTGGCAGATGTCATTGATCGCGTTCCGAAGCTGGGGTACCTAGCCGCCTATGCCAAACAAGCCATTCGTGATAAACGCGTGGATCACAAAACCTACATTGCCATGCATGGTGATGATATGCCGGAAATCCGCGACTGGAAGTGGCCTGCCAAATAAGACAGAATCCCTCCGCCTGCTCTCAAATGCAGCGGATGACGTTTTCGCTTAAATGCGTGGTTGAAAGGGGGCGAGTTGTCGAATATAACTGATGACGTCACGAATTTCCTGAGAAGTCAGACGGTATCCCCAATTATGCATATCGCTAAAGACTAATCCCCAAATGATGATGGACCGAAGTTCGTATTCGTTTCTGGCTGTAGATTCAGGGGTATGAAAATCCCTGGGAGGCACAACGAGTGAGTGAACATCAGACCCTTTCCCGTCGCCTCTGTCCCCATGACATCGGAGACAATGGGCTTGATAGAGAACTTTTCCCGCAGAGGGATTAGTGATCAATTCTTGGGCCGCTGCGTTGCCGATAAGCAACATAAAGATTCCCAAGCTAATACGAAGTGAAAGATTCATGTTCTTGTGAAGCTTTGTGTTAAAGATTTGAGAATTACTGTGAGGAAGAATAGGTTTCAGTTGCGAAACTGCCGCTTCTTGCAACAGCGCCTAATCCATAGATAGCCCCAAAATGCCCCATTGAGAGAATGAGTCATGCAACGTAGTTCTCAGTCTTCTTGTTGTCAACAGACATTGTAGCCAAATCCGAACCCTATCCACGCCCGAAGCAGGTCTCGTCGACTCACACATCCGATAATCACATCTTCTCGTTCAACAGGGAGGACCAACAGATGTTGGTGTTTTATGAGTTGGACAGCTTCCGAGAGTGTTGCCGATTCATGAATGGCCACATGATCCTGAACCATGATTTCTTCGGCTGTTAATTGGCTCACGTCTCGTCCGGTTTCGAGGACATCAAGGATATCAAACTCACTTATGAACGCAATAAAGGTTCCCTTATCATCAACGACTGAGGCTCCAGGTAAGGAAGATGTGGTCAATTAAATGGTAATGGCCAGCCCATTTTGTTTTCGATGAAATCGCACATTGTTATGGAGATAGGTAATTTGGTTAATGGTTCTCAATCCGGCGGTGGCAATACTGTGAAGACTCATGAGGACGTTCCGTTAAGGGTTGGTATGAGAGTCAGCTATGCTATTCCCATCATGGAGATAGACACTACCAATCTCTAACACTGTGCCGTCATTCAGTTTGATAGAGACATAGTCATGGTTTTCAGAAAGCAGTTTCACTTCACCTGACCATTGTGACGATTCGACCGACAGAATGGTCTTCCCACAAATTTTCTCTTTAAGAGCTTCTACGCCAGTCTTTTTCATACTGAAACCTTTCTTTGTCGAATTGTCAAACGGGTTAAATGTTGGCTGTTCGCACTTGGTGACAAATTTTTATCTTCCTACAGTATTCTTAGCAAGCCCTATGCCTTAATTCTAAAGGTGGGCAGGGTCATGGCATAAGAATTGATATTGTAAGGATTGATGATGAAAGGGTCTTTGGTTCTCGATGTCCAAAATTATACGGAGACCAGAGTGTGGAAATGGGGGTATGGGATGAAATATACCAATGTATTCTTTTCTATGGTGTTTGGAGTTACTTGTTTGGTCATGACTGGTTGCAGTGGTGTTTCGGTTGTGTCCGAGGAATTGGCAGAGCAAGTCAATGAAGGCATTTTCTTTGCCAAATTACGAGAAGCTCCGTTGCAGTACAAAGGAAAGACTGTTGTCTTCGGTGGCCAGGTTCTTTCAGCTAAACGTCTTGAAAATTCCACTCAGATAGAAGTGCTACAACTTCCGCTGAATCGTAATCTGAAGCCGGAGGAGTCTCTCCAAAATTCTCAGGGTAGATTTATTGCCATTGAAGAAGAGTTTTTAGATCCTGCGACTCTGCCTTCCGGTACTCGAGTGACGGTGGTCGGGAAAGTCTCAGGCGTGGTGACGTTACCCTTGGACGAAACAACCTATGCCTTTCCCACTCTTGTCATTAAACGGTTAACCGTTTGGTCTTCTATCTCAACCGCACGAGTCTACCGCCCCTACCCCTATCCCTATATCTATCCTTATTGGGGCTCTTACTGGGGCCCTTACCCTGGGCCCTACGGATGGTGGTACTAATTTGGATCTTTCTGTAAGGGAAGGCTTCATGGCATGCCATGTAGAGCCCCATTTGTTGGTTGCTCAGAGCTCAGGTCTTCTGTGTGAGGTACAATCTCTGCGAGATAGTCGAACGAAAGGGAAAGGGCCTCCCGATTCCCTATGTTCATGATGATCAGGCATGAGAAATGTGAGTTACAACAGATGTGTCTTCTTGTTTGTGTCTTGTGCAACCTGGTTGTTGATAGGAATCTTAGGAGAAGGATGTGGAAATATGAATCAATCTAACGATTTTTCACGACAGGCTGAACGGGATTGGATGGTGGATACGCAAATTGTGACGAAAGGCATTACCGATCCAGCAGTGATTGCGGCGATGCGGCAAGTTCCCCGGCACCAGTTTATTCCTGACCAGGAATCTGAAGATGCCTATGGAGATTACCCACTCTCCATAGGATATGATCAAACAATCTCCCAACCCTTTATTGTGGCATATATGACAGATGCTCTGAAGTTGCAACCGGGAGAGAAGGTGCTGGAAATTGGGACAGGCTCAGGATATCAAGCTGCAATCCTCGCCGAACTCGTGGTGCAGGTGTTTACGATTGAGATTGTCAAACCCCTCGCTCAGTTCGCTAGGGATAATTTATCGATGTTAGGTTATGACCAGGTTTGGGTTCGAGCGGGGGATGGCTACCAGGGCTGGCCAGAAGAGCGCCCCTTCGAGGCCATTATCATCACCGCCGCGCCTGACCATATTCCCTCTCCGCTCTTAGAGCAGTTAGCCGTGGGTGGGCGTCTCATTCTCCCAGTTGGTGACGATTCGCAAAACCTCGTCCTCATTCGACGAACCGAAGAAGGCTATCAGAGAACCGAGCTGTTGCCGGTGAGATTTGTTCCGATGACGGGTGAAGCTGAGAAAGGGATCGTGAAGTAATCATTGGCTCCTTTCTTTTTCCTGTAGGTGTGCGTGTGGCGAGATTTTTTTGGAATCTCACAGAAGAAGGAGTGGAGGATTTTTGAAAAACAATCAGAATGGAAAATTGAAAAATATACCATGCGGCTATCCTTTCTTTATGTGTGGTTGGTCTTCCTGCTTGTGGGGATGCTTGGTCTGTCTGGGAAACCTGCCGTTGGCCCGGATCAGCTTGAGAGTGATCTAGAAGTATTTGTCCGCCAAGGCTGTCCGCATTGTGAAAAGGCCAAAACCTATCTCACGCAGTTGAAGCAGCGGCATCCCAATATCAAAGTAGCAGTTCATGATATTGGGGAAGATCCCCAAGTGTTGCTTCAATTGAAAGCATTGGCTGCGAAATATGATATGACCCAGTTTGGAGTGCCCGCCTTCTATGTGCGAGGGGAGTTGGTGGTGGGGTTTTTATCTGAGGAGACCACCGGCAAACACCTTGAAGAGCTTCTAGGGCGTCCTCCGCCTGATACGGAACCTCTCGCTGAAGGCATCTGCCCGGTTGAACCGGAGGTGACTTGCCCTCCCGCATCCACGCCAGTGTCTATCGGAGGGCAGCGTATTTCTTTCCCTTTTTGGGGTGACCTGACTCTTCCACAACTTGGCCTACCGCTTTTTACTCTTTTCCTTGGACTTCTTGATGGTTTTAATCCTTGCGCCATGTGGGTATTGCTGTTTTTATTGTCGTTGCTGGCTAACCTGCGGGATCGACGTAAGATTTTCCTTTTGGCGGGGACATTCGTGTTGGTTAGCGGAGTCGTGTATTTTGCCTTCATGGCAGCGTGGCTGAATGTCTTTTTGTTCATCGGCTATGTTCGTTCCATCCAAGTCATGATGGGTGTGCTCGCGGTCGGAATTGGTCTTGTGAATGCCAAAGAATTTTGGGCATTTGGGAAAGGCCTTTCGCTTGCCATTCCTGAGTCCGCCAAGCCCGGGCTCTATGTCCGAGTCCGAAAAATATTAGCGGCCGAGAACACGAGCCACGCCATGATTGGAATTCTGATATTAGCCATCTTAGTGAACATGGTCGAGTTTGTATGCACAGCAGGGTTTCCAGCCATGTTCACACAAGTGCTGAGTCAACAGGGTCTGACCACGTGGGGGTATTATGGATATTTGGGGCTCTACAATCTGGCCTACATCGCAGATGATGCGGTGATGGTTACGATCGCAGTGGTCACCCTGAGTCACCATAAATTGCAAGAACGAGAAGGACGATGGCTCAAACTTATCAGTGGCCTAGTGATGCTGGGTCTGGGCCTACTGCTGCTCTTCGCTCCTTATTACCTCATCTAGATGAAAAAAAAAGCGATAGAGGGTATTGTGGCGGGTATGCTTGCAGCAATAGAAGATGGCGTGCCTTTAATCGACATTCTTGAGGATGGGGTGATTCGTTGCCAAGGGTCATGGACTATCCCGCATCTCACGAAGCTTCAGTCTGTGATGACGAGAATGGCTTGGCCTCTCGACCCGAAATTGACGTGGGATGTGATGAATATTACGGCCATGGATACTGGAGGAGCGGTGGTGTTGCATCGAACAATGACACAGCTCCGTAATGAAGGACGGCAGGTATCCGTGGAAGGGTTACGTCCAGAATTTGAAGAATTGCTTCAGGTGGTGTCGGCCAACTGGGGCCGGGTGAGTGGGCTAGAGCCATCACTGGAAAGCTTCAACCAACGGTTGGAGCAATGGGGAAGCAGGCAAGCCCAACAAGCAGTTAAGGCTCTCGAATTTTTAGGAGAATGCACCGTGACCGTGATCGAATCACTGAAGCGGCCTTCCTTGATTCGCAAGCAGGCCTTGATCCATAGCCTCGAACAAGATGGATTTCATGCGTTACCTATCACCGGGTTGCTGGCTTTCTTGTTGGGCTTTGTCATTGCCTATCAAGGAGCAGAGCAATTGCGGCAGTTTGGGGCGAATATTTTCGTGGTGGATCTTGTGGGCATCTCGCTCTTGCGAGAAATTTCTCCACTGATCGTTGCTATTCTCATCGCCGGCCGATCAGGTTCAGCCTATGCCGCAGAGATTGGAGCCATGAAAGTGACGGAAGAACTCGATGCGGTCAGGACGCTTGGGCTCTCGCCCATGCAATTGCTTGTCGTCCCGCGAGTCTGTGCGCTGGTCATCGCCGTTCCGTTGTTGACAGTCTAT
>JAJDBQ010000187.1 GCA_029261255.1 Nitrospirales bacterium | reverse complement strand
CCATTAGAGAAACAAGGCTTCATTAGGGTCATGCCGGGCAAAGAAGATCGACGGGAACGAGAGATCACATTAACTCTTGGTGGACAGGAAATTCTTTCTGAAGCATTTCCTCTTTGGAAATCCGTTCAACAGTCCGTCGTGAAATCCCTTGGTAAAAGTCGTGTCACTCGTTTGATGAAAGATTTATCCGCAACCATCCAACTCGCTGAGACCGCATAACTATTTTTTATTCACATAGGTGCATATGCACTTTTACTGGAGACCCCATGTCATTACTTTCTGAACTTCCCATGGTCTCGAACACAGCAACGATTCCATTTCAGCATCCCTCAGCATCTGATCCTCCGTACAACATTGGAGAGAGCATTGATCAGAGCTGGCTTCGCCGGTTGACGTTAGAGGCTGGTGCCGATGATGTGGGATTCATCGAAATTAATCGACCCGCCCTTGAAACAGACCGTCCGGATATTCTCAACGCCTTTCCACACACCAAAACTCTGGTGAGTTTTGTCGTTCGAATGAATCGGGAGCCTATCAGAAGTCCAGCTCGATCCGTGGCCAATCTTGAGTTTCATCATACGGGGGACCAGGTTAATGTTGTCGCTCGAACGATTGTCAAACAACTCGAATCGCGTGGAATTCGAGCGCTCAATCCAGCGATGGGGTTTCCCATGGAAATGGATCACTTTCCAGGAAAGATTTGGGTGGTCTCTCATAAAACGGTTGCAGTAGCTGCTGGATTAGGACAAATGGGGATCCATCGGAACGTCATCCATCCAAAGTTTGGTAATTTCATTTTGCTTGGGACCGTTCTCATCGATGCCGACGTGACAGACACCAGTGCACCTATCGATTATAACCCCTGCTTGGAATGCAAACTCTGTGTCGCAGCTTGCCCCGTCGGTGCCATTAGCTCCGATGGGCAGTTCAATTTCTCTGCTTGCTACACCCACAATTACCGTGAATTTATGGGCGGGTTTACCGATTGGGTTGAGGATATAGCCGATAGTCAATCGAGCAAACAGTATCGTCAAAAAGTCACGGACGCAGAATCATCCTCGATGTGGCAAAGCCTCTCATTTGGCGCGAATTACAAGGCTGCGTACTGCATGGCGGTGTGCCCTGCGGGAGAGGATGTCATACAACCCTTCACGACAAATCGTAAGGAATTTGTGCAGGACGTCCTCAAGCCTTTGCAACGAAAGAATGAAACGATCTATGTCGTACCGGGAACGGACGCGGAAGGCTATGTCACAAAACGATTTCCACACAAGACCTTCAAACATGTAGGCAACAGCTTACGTCCTCGCTCCATTCAAGGATTCTTAGATGGCTTACCCTTGGTGTTTCAACGGAAAAAATCAGAAGGGCTGAATGCGACCTATCACTTCACCTTTACCGGCCAAGAAAGGGAAGAAGCCACCTTCATCATTCAGAACCAAACACTGCGAGTGTTGAAAGGGCATCAACAAGAAGCAGACGTTTTCCTAAAGGCTGATAGTCAAACCTGGTTAGGGTTTTTAGCCAAAGAACGCAATCTATTCTGGGCCTTACTCACGCGAAGAATTCGCATCAAAGGCTCCATAAAACTCTTCAAGGCGTTTGCTCGTTGCTTTCCAAGCTAGAAAATAAAGAACTCTGTATTGTCAATAGATGGTAGAGAGAAAAATCATACGGTTTACATTTCAACAGCCAGAATTCATCTATGATGCATGCGTTGGGACTGCGTTGACAATTATCTGCAAACCTTCGAGAATCGTCACATCAACCTTCCTTCGCCTTGGCTGCTTGTGAAGGAAGAATACATGGACACGGTTTTTTTCGAAGATACACCTCATGGGCAATTCTTACCAGGGTCGACCCAAATTACGACGACTCCACAAACCGGCAGTCGACAAACCGGTCAACCAAATTCTCAAAGAACTGCGTCCTCAACCTTCCTCCACCAGTAATAGCGCCTACCGTGAACAATCACTGAAAATTCATGGACTTATCTGTGCTAAATGCGCCAGAGAATTTGACGTTAAAACACGACACTTACTGACCGTGCATCACAAAGACAGCAATCACCAGAACAATCCCCCAGACGGCTCAAACTGGGAAAACCTCTGTACCTATTGCCATGATGATGAACATAGCCGAGAAATTCTTGGTGACTATCAACGGAAGGCCAAAGAGGACAAACGATAAGAATCCGGCTACAATCTTACATCGGAGTAGGAGGTCTGCGTGAAACTCAAAGAAATGAATGAGGAGGGGCAAGAGATATGCTGAGAAAAAAATCACTCATAGGTATGAATGGCATTTATGTCGTCGTCGAGGATTTAGGTCCGGAACTCAAAGGGGTGATCACTCGAAGTGCGCTACGAAAACGAGTAGAGATGCAACTGCGGACTGCAGGGATTCGCATCGTCAAAGAGCTCGAGGCAGCGAAATTGCCCGGGGAACCGTATCTGTATCTAAATTTGGCCGCACTTCCTTTGGGCCCAAAGCGCTACGCCTGTTGCATCGACCTTGAAATCCACCAACTCGTCGCCCTGGCCCACAACTCCGCCAGTGGACATGCCAGCACGTGGGAACAAGGCGTTGTAACAATCGGTGGAGTCACGGCTATTTGCGACAATGTGGACGAACTCGTGTTCGATTTCATTTGTGATTACCTGGCCATGAACCCCGCTGGCTAATTTAGCGCGCATCAAGTCTCTTCCTGAAATTTGGCATGGTTATTTTCTTCCGCCACAAGGCGAAGTCTTTGCCGTCGCCTTACTTAGCGCCTCAGCATCTAAGCTCGGCCTGCGCTTAAATGCACCGATCCCTGAATTTAAACATCACCAATGTCTTTGCTAAATTCTTCTCTCGTGTTGAACGAAAGTTTGATCTCTCATGAGATCCATAAGTGATCATGATGGAGATTTGACGTAGGTGTGGCAATCATGGGAAAAAGACGTTTGCCCATACATCTAGTTAAAAAGGAGAACACTCATGGCCAAAGCACGAGCACGCCACATTTTGGTGTCAACAGAAGCAGCCTGCACCGACTTGAAAACACAA
>JAJDBQ010000186.1 GCA_029261255.1 Nitrospirales bacterium | reverse complement strand
TTTCTGCAACTGGGGAGGCACGGTCATCATGCTGACCAAGCGAATCATCCCCTGCCTGGATGTCAAAGACGGGCGCGTGGTCAAAGGCGTCTCGTTTGTGAATTTGCGTGATGCAGGCGACCCTGTTCATGTGGCGCAAGTGTATGACAGGGAAGGAGCTGATGAGTTGTGTTTCCTGGATATTACTGCCTCCCATGAAAAACGAGATACCATCTTAGATGTGGTCGTGCGCACGGCAGAGCAGGTGTTTATGCCCCTAACGGTTGGAGGCGGGATTCGCACATTGGAAGATATTCGTCGATTGCTGGAAGCCGGAGCAGATAAGGTGAGTATAAATACGGCGGCTGTTCAAGAGCCAGAATTCGTGAAGGCGGCTGCAACACGGTTTGGTTCGCAATGCATCGTTGTGGCGATTGATGCCAAGCGTGTGTCAGGTTGCGACGGTGACGCTCAAGGATGGGAAGTGTTTACGCATGGAGGGCGAAAGACGACGGGTTTAGATGCCGTTCGCTGGGCTCAACGGATGATGGATTTTGGAGCAGGAGAGATTCTGCTCACAAGTATGGACCAAGATGGGACGAAAGATGGGTATGATTTACCCTTAACTGCCGCGATATCTCAGGCGGTCACGATTCCCGTTATTGCCTCAGGTGGAGCCGGGACGTTACACCATTTGGCAGAGGCGTTGACACAAGGGAAAGCCGACGCGGTGCTCGCGGCCTCTATATTCCATTTTCAAACGTATTCGATTGGACAAGCCAAATCGTATTTGTCGGAGCAAGGGATTCCAATGCGGCCTGGAACCGTTCCCGTTTCAATCGGATGAAGGGAATGTTGAAAAAAGCCACCAGCGGCGTTCTCGCCCTTTTGCTGTGCTCACGTACTGAGAGTACGCTCCGCGCGCCAAAAGGGCTGCGGCCTTGCTGGACGACTTTTTTGATCATTTCCGAAGTCGACTGATATCGAATGCGTGTTTAATGCATGCAAGTTATTTTTTGAGAAATATTCAACTGGTTAATACTGACAAATGAGTGAACAATCTAAAATGACCGCACCGAAATTTGATGCAGAGGGGCTGTTGCCCTGTGTCGTCCAGGATTGGTTAGACGGGTCTGTGTTGATGGTGGGTTTTATGAACCAGGAAGCCTGGAAATTAACCCAGTCGACTCAGCGAGTACATTTTTGGAGTCGATCTCGCAAGCAGCTTTGGAAGAAAGGTGAGACTTCAGGCCATGAGTTGGAACTGAAGGAGCTTTTTCTTGATTGTGACCTTGACACGGTATTAGTCAAAGCCCAACCGATAGGTCCAACGTGCCATACGGGCTCACGGTCTTGTTTCTATTCTCGCATTCCCTCAACATCGGCAGCTGAGACACTCAACCCAGACGGTACGGCTTGGGGTGGGATTACCCAACGGCTCTATGAAATGGTGTCGCATCGAAAGGCCAACCCCAGTTTGGATTCCTACGTGTCGAAATTACTGGAAGGCAATGTTGATCGCATTTTAAAGAAAGTCGTCGAAGAGGCCGGGGAAGTTGTGCTGGCAGGGAAAAATAAAGATCGTGAAGAGATCATCTACGAGATGGCAGATTTATGGTTTCACTCCTTAGTCATGCTCGGACAGTATTCGATTCCTCCAGAAGAAATCTATCAAGAGCTTGGCAAGCGATATGGAAAGACAGGTATTCGACCAGTAGAAGGTGAGGCTCCTCATGGCTGAATGTATTTTTTGCCAGATCGTAGAGGGAGCCATTCCCACGAAGAAAATCTATGAAGATGAGCAGGTCATTGCATTTGACGACATCAATCCTCAAGCACGAGTTCACATCTTAGTCATTCCCAAGCTTCATGTGGTGTCATTAGATGATACGGAAGATACTCATGCCGCATTATTGGGGAAGCTTATGGTTGTGTGCGCGAAAATGGCTCGAGAACGAGGGCTTGCCGAAAGTGGCTATCGTGTTGTGACGAACATCGGACGGGAGGCAGGGCAGACCGTGTTGCATCTGCACCTTCATGTGCTAGGCGGCCGTTCATTTACATGGCCCCCAGGGTAGTTTCCGCAGCAAAGGGAAACATTCCAATTTCCGAGGTTGCGTGAGGTGTTTTGATTATGGGTGAACAACGAGGTGTGCCGTCTGAGACGATACAACAAATTCGAGAGCGCATCGATATCGTTGAGTTGATTTCCTCCTATGTGAGTCTTTCTAAAGCTGGCCAAAATTTCAAAGGTCTGTGTCCCTTCCATTCAGAAAAGTCCCCATCTTTCTCGGTTAATCCTGCAAGTCAGTATTTTCATTGTTTTGGTTGTCAGGAGGGAGGGGATGCCTTCACGTTTCTGATGAAACAAGAAAATATGGACTTTGTGGAAGCCCTTCGCGAGCTGAGTCAGCGAGCTGGGATTGCGCTTCCAGAAAGACGCTCATCTCATCCTCGAACGGAGCCTGGCTTGTCGCGAGAGCGATATTTCCATCTCTATAAGTTAGCGGCCTCTTGGTATCACCAGAATCTTCAAGAAGCCTCGGAAGCACAGGAAACCAGGGATTACTTAGATCAACGGGGAATTTCTCGTGAGTCCTGGAAGACCTTTCAAGTGGGCTATGCACCAGAAGGCTGGAATGGGTTGTCTCACTGGATGGAGCGACAATCAGTCAATATTGAAGAACTTGTTCGTGCTGGACTGCTTATCCGAAAAGAGAAAGAGGGCGCGCAAGGTTTTTCAACCTATGATCGATTTCGAAATCGAGTGATGTTTCCGATTGCCGATACCAGAGG
>JAJDBQ010000185.1 GCA_029261255.1 Nitrospirales bacterium | reverse complement strand
TGTTGGATTTCCTGACTTGCGGATTATCGCTCTTCTGCGCCTTCTCATGGGCTCACAGCCCACAATGGCAAATTGCAGAGTCACTCCCCGCTTACAGTGGCGGCACCGTGCTGGATTTACACCAGCTTCCCCATCACAATTATCTACATTCTTTTAAACAACCCTCCTCCTTTGTAAAATGTTAAATACACAATGAACCTGAACGATAGACTCCAATGGCATGAACACGTCGCAGTCTTCATCGTTACGTCATTCGATGACATTCCCGCCAACTTTCAATGACGATTTTTAGAGCGGGAAACTCTCGAAACGATAACTCACACCAGCAAAAAATCCAATGCCTTGAGCTGGAACGACAAACTGTTGAGTGGCCCCTCCACCCGTTATTCTGTTGGCTGCATAGATTCCCGACGTAAAGTAATTGTTATCGAGAATATTATTCACAGCCAAAAATCCTTTCAGTACCCCACCGGGTACCGCGTGTTCATAAGCCATTCGACCATTTAAAACGAAATAGCCAGCTAACCGATGTTGGTTATTACCTTCATCTCCCTGCAAGAATTGGGTACTGGCATACAGTCCACTAAGTGACAGACTGAACCCTGTGACTGGATAGACTGTTCCTGTCACACTTAATCGATTCTTAGGAACGAGAGGAACACTATCCCCGACATCCACCACACGAGTGGACGAAATATTAAACCGACTCCGAAATTGAGCCTCCGTATATGTATAGTTCAGGACCACATCACCAAATTCATTCGGTCGCACTTTGAGCGTCAACTCGACACCTCGACGTCTGGACTTCCTGACATTTCGATTTTGCCCATCCATAGGACTGAAGTCACAGGCAATACAAGTAAAGAAAATTTCATTTCGTAGATTCAACTGGTAGACCGCAATTTCCAGCTCGCCCCAGGAACGAATGTTCGACTTGAATCCCAGCTCAAAATTATGCGAACGAACGGCTTTCAAATCTTGATTGGAACCAAACGTTCCCTGCGCGAAAAGTTCGTCATTCGTTGGAATTCGAAAACCCTGAGAGTAGCTAAAGTACAGACTGGACTGAGGAGTCAGGAAATAGGTGATGCCTGCTCGAGGTGTGATACGGGTATAGACCTTGTCTCCATCATTCGCTGGAGTCTCAAGATCACGAAAATCTAATTCACTTCTGTCATATCGAAACCCGCCGACTAACACGACATGGGAAAAGAGATGAACGGTATCTTGAAGAAAAAATGCTGTGGCTTCTTCTTCAGATTTTCTTCGGATGTTAAAGGGACCAAAATCGGATTGAGACAACAACCGATTCCCAAAATCATTCCACGCAACTTCTCCTCCAACCGCCAACACATTGCGGATATCCCCAACTTCTAGCTCATGAGTTAATTGGAACGTTCCACCCCATGATTTCGTGTCAGAAAGATTCTTACTTGTCGAATTATTCCCTCCAACAGTAAACGGCTGACTCACCAAAAACGACTCTCGTTCCAAACGCCGAAAAAAACCATTACCCGTAAAAGTGAGGCCTCCTGGAATCACCTGCTTAGCTGTCAGTCTGACAAAGTTATTCTCGCGATCCACGTAATCGCCCGGGGTAAAGTTTGCCTCGGGGTCACTTCCTGCAAGATCTCGAGGAAGGGAACCGGCTTGCTCTAGATTATCTTTGACATAGGTAAATGAAGCATTCAGATCAGTCCCGTCCACTGGGCGAAATCCAATCTTCGCAAATCCCCGAGACAAATTGGCATCTGAATCATCACGATATCCATCTTCTTGCTCTCGACTGAAAGACCCAATGTAGTCCAGCTTTCCAAATACACCACTCGTATTGACTGTTCCTCGTTTACGCCCAAAGCTTCCCCCAGCTAATTCGCCCGTGACTTGACGCCTTCCATCCCCACGTTTGGTTGAAATATTGATCACACCCCCCATAGCATTTTTCCCATAAATTGCAGAAGCACTCGGGATAATTTCTATTCGTTCAATTGTCTCCAGCGAGATAAGATCAAAATCAACAAAACCAAATTCTGGATCATTCACTCGTACACCATCTACAAACACACTCGTTGATGAGACAGGGTTTCCGTTAAACCCACGAAAATCGATTGTTTGTTCATATGCATTGCCTACCTGGTTATGCATGACCACTCCAGTGACTTGGGAAATAGCCTCCTGGACGGTCGTCGCACCTGACTTCTGAATGTCTTCAGCTGAAAGAATGGTCCTTTTGCCCGGTACAGCCAAGACATTTTCCTGACTGTCTGCCAACCGAGTAGCAGAAACATACGTAACTGGGATTTTTTCAACGGAAAGTGGGACATCCTGATCCACGCGAACTTTCGCCGCATAGGCCGGATTCATGAGGCCAGTGCACATGAGAAATGTACAAATCGTGAAAATAACGGCGGAGAAAACTTTCGTAAACATGATCCAGCTCCCTTTAGCTCGAAGGGGTGTTATGGAAGAACCTGTTGTTGGGTTTCCTGACTTGCGGATTCTCGTTTTTCTGCGCCTTCCCATCTCTCTCGTAAAGCGAGAGTCGTGAAGCGTAAGGTGAAAGAGTTTCTTCTTCCTTCCCCTCACGTCTTACGCCTCACCCCTTACGGAGTTCAACAGTGGCGTTGTGCAGAATCACTCCCCGCTTACAGTGGCGGCACCGTGCTGGATTTACACCAGCTTCCCCGTGACAACTGTGAATATTCTTCTAAACAATCCTCCTTTTTTGAGAAATAATAAAAAAATCAATCGTTTAAAATTTTCATATTGGTAAAGACACCCGCGGCATCCCAGACTGTGGATGCTTATCCACGAGCACTGAACATCCATACACTGCTTCAATAATTTCTGGATTCAGCACTTTTTGAGGCGAGCCCATTGCAGCAAGACGCCCATGGTTGAGCAACAATACGTGATCGCAATATTGACTCGCCAAATTCAGATCATGAGAGACTAACACGACTGTCAAGCCTCGATCACGATTCAATCGTTTAATGATACGCGCGATATCCAATTGATGGTGCAAATCTAAAAAGGCCGTCGGTTCATCGAGTAACAGGACCTGCGGTTCCTGCACTAACGCACGAGCAATAACGGCACGCTGCCGTTCACCACCGGACACTTCAGTGACAAGTCGATCCCCAAGATGCGCGACATCCAGCTCCTCCATGGCATTCTGTGCAATCACCCAATCCTGAGAATCTTCCCAATGCCATCCGCCCCAGCCTTGATGATGCGGAGATCGCCCCATCATCACCATTTCCGAAATAGTGAAAGGAAATACTTGCACGGTTTCTTGCGGCACGAGGGCTACGCGTTTTGCCACATCTAACTGAGAAAGGCTCGAGAGCGAATCGCCTAGTAGCTCAATCTTCCCTTGTTGTGGCTCAAAGACTCGGGCTAGTAATTTCAACAGAGTACTTTTTCCTGACCCATTGGGACCAAGGATGCCTAACACTCGCCCAGAAAGGATGAGACAAGACAGGTCATCCAAAACTGCCTCCGAGTCCGCCCGTTTTCCACGTGCATAGGAAAAGCTCACGTTTTCCAAGGAATAGGCCACGTCGGAACCATGTTGGTCATTCATCATAGCGGTTACTTCATACCCAACTGCGTTTGGCGCGTCGTCAACAACCATAAAAAGATCGGGCCGCCAACTAACGCGGTAATCACACCGACGGGAAATTCACTGGGACTCAACGCCGTACGAGCCACCGTATCAGCCAACATCAAAAACATTCCTCCCACCAACCCGGCCATTGGTAGGAGCAAGCGATGATCAGCGGAAACCACTAATCGCACAGCATGAGGAATAATCAGTCCAACAAAACCGATGATCCCGCTAAAACTCACGACGGCTCCGGTTAATAATGCGGAGGCGAGAAACACTGACTTCTTCACTCGCTCGACCTCAACACCCAACGACCGAGCCGTTTCCTCTCCAAGCGTGAGTAGATTCAGCGACTGTGCATGTATACCTAATACGAACAGGCCTACTCCTAGGTACAACACCAACATTCCTAATGTTGACCATTCCGGCCCCGTCAACGTACCCATCAGCCACGCATACATCCCATACACTCTATTTGGCTCAGCAATGCTGGTGAGGAACATGATGAACGCTGAAAAAATCGCATTAAGCACCACCCCGGCTAACAAGAGCGTATAGACGGAAAACCCAAATTGGACCGATGAAATACGATACATGATGATGAGAGAGAATAATGCTCCGGCAAACGCACAAACAGGCAAAGCCGAAATACTCCCCACTGAGATTCCCACACCAAAAAGGAGCGCAATGGCTGCCCCAAGAGCGGCTCCGCTGGAAATCCCAATTACAAACGGATCAGCCAAAGGATTCCGCAATAAGGCTTGCAACGCCACACCCACCATCGCCAAGCTGCCACCAACTAAAAACGCCAACAACAGGCGAGGCATGCGGACTTGTAACAAAATAATCGAGGTAGGATCATCGAGGCCCTGTTCCATCGAGGTCCCCACGACTGCGTCCAGAATGATCGCAATAATTCTCGAATAGGGAATGGCTTGCGTGCCAAGTCCCAAACAGCCCACCACCACCACCACGGTCACCACGCAACCTGAGCTTATCCATAACCACCAGCGACTCCGTGTGAGTGTCCTGCTTGAAGTCATCGCTCTTTGCACGGGAACCGAGGTCTTGCCTGAACGCTCCGCTTGAGAAGCCGCAGGTGATGCCACATCAAGAGTTGGCTTCACAAGCCATTGTCCCAAAGGACATGATTAACAATGATATTGAGGGAGATCATGAAACGGTTTATGGACGGGCTTCATCTACGGTTTCCCCGAGCGCGACATCTGGATGAAACAAGGTCACTAAGTATCGCAACCCTTCAATCACACGTGGGCCCGGCCGATTCAGAAGATATGTTTGAATTTGAAAAACTTTTCCATTTTGGATCGCTCGCAGAGAAGTCCAACGTTTCCATTGATCCTGTTCAGCTTGCGGAATGCCATCAAATTCACCCACGGGAAAGAGTAAAATGTCAGGGTTTTGCGTTAAGACCTCTTCCATGGTCAGACGAGGATAGGGTGCATTGGCTCGTTCAGCTGCATTGCGTCCCCCAGCTAATTCGATCAAATGATGAATGAAACTTCCAGGTCCGACAGTAATTAACGGTTTTGAATTGATTACATAGAGTAGTGTCGGGCGAGGCCGCCCTTCAACGCGTTTTGTGAGCTCACTCACCTCCTTGCGCATAGCCGCGGTCAAGGCATTGGCTTCTGGAGCTCGTCCCACCATCCGTCCTAATAATTGGATATGACCGTAAATCCCTTCGACGGTTTTCGATTCAAGAACAAAGGTGGGGATTTTGAGCTCGTCCAACTTGGCAAGAACGTCTGTGCGCAAGAATGATGTCGGCACCAGAACGAGCTGTGGCTGCAGCTCTACCAATAGTTCCAAATTTGGTTGAGAATAGCCGACTTTGGGTTTATCTAAAGCCGCCGGCGGATAATTACAAAAGTCCGTCACGCCGACAATTTCATCCTCGGCCCCAATAGCGAAGAGCATTTCGGTAATACTCGGAGCCAGAGACACAATTCGCTTTGGTGGTTTTGCAAGATAGATCTTCCGATCTAAATCATCAACGAACGTCCGTGGCGCAATATTGGCCATGAACGGCATACCCGTCAAAATTCCTTGTTGGCGACGTCTCATACCATCGTTCTCTTCAGCATAAACCTGAGTCGTTAAATAGGAAACAATACAGAAACACGCCACTATACCAGATAGGAGAAGTCGAATGGTTCGACTGCCATCATATCCCCTCACCCTGGCAGGCAGAAGATAAGGGAGAGAGTGCCCACCAACATTCATCCGAGCAATTGAAAACCTACCCACAATAAAAAATCCCCAAGGCTTCATGAACCTTGAGGATTGCACCCGTTTCTTCATCCTCACCACTTCCCCAGCCCACGAGGGAACATTGGTCTTGGAACAGATGAGGTATTCTGGCTTCTGGAGTTCAACTACACGTGAGTTGGTCTACTGCCCGCGCCTTCCCATCTCATACGTCAGGCGACTTCCGTGAGGAGTAAGGTGAAAGAGATTAATTTCTCCTCACGCTTCACGCCTAACCCCTAACGAAAAGAAACAGTGGCGTTGTGGGGATCGTCTCCAGTTACAGCGGCGGGACCACGCGGGACTTCCACCCGCTTCCCTTCATCCGTTCCGTAGTATATTGGAAATGACAATAGGAAGGCTGACCATCCTTTGTCAACTAACACGACCGAACCAACCGTTACAGACAATAATTTACGAAAATAATAAAACAACAACGCCTAACGAGTGCCTGTCTATTCTTTTCTTCACATGCGCACTTATCTGTAAATATATCCGTCAACGTGTTTCTCTTCAATTCTTCGATTCTATTAATCATTTTTTCAAGATCCAAAAAATTAATTCTCATTCCTTCCTCGGGCACCGTTTCAATTCCTTACCTACTCCTTTTGCAATATCTGCTTGCTCAAGCTCTAACTCATTGAAGAATAAGTGTTTCTCATTTATTAACCAAACTGGCCTACATTTTGCTTTTCTTATAAACAAAGACAAGCACTACATCATTCATCGAAGGAGCCCAGCTCATGATCAATTATCATCATTCCATTATTAAAGGTGCCGGTACACTTGGTCTTATGCTGACATTGTTTTCAGGACCTGCCTTCGGGGCAAGTTTTGACTTTCAAGATCTTGCCGATACGAACGCTGGTGCTGGTGGAACTGGAGAATCGGCTTGGAGTCCCTTTCAATGGACTGATGACGGCATCACGGTTACTGCCACGGCAAGAAATCTAGCCAACACACAGGATTATTTTGTGTACATGGATCGAGGAAATGCTGGGATGGGGGTGTGCAAAACGCTTAAGGCCAATGCCCAGACTGGTTCACAAAATGGAGGGACTAATCTTTGTAGCCAAGCCTCAGACGATAACATTACCTATGATGAAGTTTTAAAACTTGAATTCAGCGAAGCTGTCACAATTGATCTTTTAGAAATCGTGAACGGAAGCCATGGCACCAATTTCGACGGCAACTTTGGCATACTCGTGGACGGTGCTGACCCAATAATGGTCAGTGATTTTGATACGACTAATGCTCTCACGAATTTATTTATGAACCCAGGGTTACTAACAGGCACAACTTTTCATTTTATTTCTGGTGCCACCGTTGCCGGGTTGGATAATTTCGATAACTTAGACCAAATGTATATTTCTGCTATTTCAGCAAATGCCGTTGCCACACCGGAACCGGCCACATTGGCACTTTTCGGTTCAGGCTTGCTGGGATTAGCCGGTATGCGAATGTTCTCAAGCCGTCGATCTTCCATTGCACCTCGACAGAAAAAATAATCGCTAACGAAGTATCAACGAAATTACTTTTCACCTACTAAGGCGCACCTGGAATTACTC
Source organism: Nitrospirales bacterium (assembly GCA_029261255.1). Lineage (GTDB taxonomy): Bacteria > Nitrospirota > Nitrospiria > Nitrospirales > UBA8639 > Nitrospira_E. The sequence goes on along the minus strand of JAJDBQ010000185.1, from coordinate 5,105 downwards.
AGGTGCGTCTTTTCCCTTTCTAGACGCTCCCCATACTCCGCATTTCACATTCTTATTTCAAAGCAAATATAAAAAATATCCTTTGGGGACTTGCATTTGTACTATTTTTAATGCAGTGCTTCTTCAATCGTTCCACTCTATATGCATTACACGATATAGACAGATGTGAGAAATCGACATTCTGCAATCGAAAGATGAGGCACATCTAGCCATTCCGGCTCTTCACTTTTTCATTAATCTTGATGATCATTTTTAATATGGCTAACATGTGACATTCCCCCTTCAACGCATTCTACTCTTGCCATTATTTTCGTACTCTATGATGGCTGAGTACGCAGAGCAACAAACTTGCTCGCACTCACACAGCCTATTCCCATCATTCATCATTCAGCGATTTATTCATCGGATTTTTTTTACCAGGAGGGTTCATTCATGCCACATGTATTATTTGTTCGTGTAGCCATCATGCTAGGCCTATGGTTGACCATGACGGTGCTCCCACAGAATATGGTCGCCTTCATTCCTCAAACTCTTGCTCACACTGAGAGTGACATTCACGTCCAACACATCAAGTTTTCTATTCAGCTATTAGACTCACAGCACACAATAGCTGGAGTGTTGTATGTCAACTCTCGCCAGCAGAAAATCTGTTCCCAGAAGGCCACACCACGCAAGATCGAGAAGTGTTTTTTAAAACTCTCGACACTTCAAGTACTCGTTCACGGATGGACCTACAATCATACATACTGGGATCCTTACGGCGCGGCCAAACCAGGCCGTTCCTACGCTCGTTTCATGGCGAAAAAAGGGTATGTCGTTCTTGCTCTGGATTTGTTGGGATCTGGGGCATCGAGTGTGCCAGATGGAGCAAAGCTCAATTTCACTGAAAACGTAAAAAGCCTCGTACAAGTCCTAACTCCAATTCGATTACAAAAGCATCTTAAAAAAAATCCTATTTAGTATATCGCCCTCGTCGGGCATTCGGGTGGTACCATTCTATCCGTCCTCACGGCCGGAACCGTTCCCCCTCTCGCTGACTTTTTAATTGCCACCGGGTGGTCATATGCACCGCATCAGGTCTTTTCTCAAGACATCATCGACGCCGCCCTACGACAAACTCCCTATATCCGTTTTCCTAGTGACCTTCGTACCGCGCTGTTCTACTACACACCTACCGCAAAACCACGCCAGATTGCCTTTGACAACAAGCAATTAGCTGATCAATTTCCGAATGGAGCCTTAAAAGAAGGCCAACGTCTACTCACTGCCATGGACGATGGGAAAATTAACATCATCAAAGCGGTTTCACTTGTGGACCAAGTCAAGGTTCCAGTCTTAGTGCAGCTGGGAGATATGGATGTGATTGCCAAACCCTTAATACCGGAAAATGAAAAAATGCTCTATTCCGGTTCGCCAGATGTCACCGTCCAGGTGTTGGACAATATAGGACATTCCTTAAGTTTACAGAACGACAGAAAAACTGGTTGGCGACAAAATAATCTCTGGCTCAAAATGCAGCTCTTCAAATAGCGGTATCATGCATATGACTATTTAACCACGAAGGGTCGGACAAGCCGAATACCTTATCCGGCCCTTCAGTCGTTCTTCACGAACAAAAACTCGTGCTCGACAGAACCATCGAACTCAAACTTCCCACCAGGCATCTTATCAAAAGATTTTCTCACCAACAGCTCACCAGCCGATGAAAAAACTACTCAAAAAAAATCCAGAAGGCTTTATGAACCTTGTGGATTGAACTCGCTTTGCTTCATCCGTTCCGTATCTATTTGGTGATGAGCATGAGAATGTTACCCCTTCGCTCTCAAGCAACAACAAAAAAAATTTCACGGGTAGCACTCTTAAAAAAATGACTCATCTCCTAAATAGGCATTGTCGGAGGGTTGCTTTATCCACGCCACAACATCCTTTCCAAGTGCATCCACCGTTCGTCCCAAAACAGAGCAAGAACTTCTATATTTCCCCAAAAACCCTCCGCCTGAGGTTCTAGCGCCAGAGAACGAAGCCAAGAGTTTCCCATTCTCAAACAATTCCCCTCGGATCGATGTGCCTTTCCTGTGGCCGAGCCCTGGATGGCCTTTACTCACCGCATGGGTAATTTCTAATTTTAGGACATTTCCTGATTCGCTCGTATCCACAACATCTACACCCCGCAGCTCCAATCCATTGTCTGCTGCTGCTTCTTTAATAGAGTCAGACAGTTGTTGCCCGATCTCGCATTCGTCTTTGATATTATCCGAGATCATGCTATCAACCCCAAATGGCGTCATATTTTGAATCGAAATGGCACCAGGCGAAAGCGCTATAGGAGACCCATGACGAGTAATCGTCCCTCCACAACCTGCCATCACTAACAACAAAAGCAAGGCGGTCAATGTCATTTTCATTATGACTCTCCTTGAAAGATTGACTAATCTATACATGGAAATGCGAAAAGGCCTGGCAAGTAGGACTGTTAGCAATCGTAGATAATTATTCTCATTTCACATTCAAAAGACATTATTCTATGGTGTACGACAAATGTTCCTATTAGGAACCTTCAGCTTATCTTCCGCTATCTGCATTTTCAGTGTACTCCCAACATTGTTCTTTGCAACCCAGGGAAGAGTCTGCTTTCGAGCTGTCATGACTTTCATCAGACGAGGAAAACTGGGATAACAAGCGGGCAGGAGGAAACATCATACCTAGGCTAGAGAAGAAACAATCTTAGCATGCACGCCGGCTATAGAAGACGGTTGACCATACTAAGCCTGCACAAAAAATCGAACAAAAAACACCTTCTATCTATTGACCCAAAACACTATTTCCTCCACTCTACAGCATCCCTATGGCTACATCTTCTTCACCCACATTTCTCTCAAAACATGGATATTGGTTACTGCTGATTCCCCCCATCTTCGTCTATGCTCTGGCCAGTGTCCTTTTCGAACTGAGCATGCACACCAAGAGCGTAGAATGGGTCACGATCTTGAGCACACATATCGCTTCGCAAGACTTCAGTCCCATCACATCCAAACTCATCGAAATGAAATTGCGCTATATTTGGTTTACCACGGTACTCGTCAACTTGGTAGTTTGTTTGTATGCGGCTTCGTTAGGCGGCATTATCATCTATCGTTCTCATACTCGAAAACGATTGATCACCGTCACGATCATTGGAAGTGCCTTAATCATCTTCGGCCTGGTCAGCTTGATGATCAGCAGTGCAACCGGTAATGCCATGTACAGGCTGATTTATTATTTTAGCTTTTCCACTTTGCAGGCCACGGGACTGTATAGCACAGCATTCTTAAATCATGTGGACATGCTACTCCTGCTCATAAATACACTGGCCATCATTGTCCCTTGCATTGTCCTTCTGGCTGCATCAAGCACATTGGCTCCTTCACCGAAGCAAAACCAAGGTGGTCTCGCTTACCTCACAAAGCAAATGCAATATCTCAAAGGTGTGTTAAACGTAGGGTCAGCTTTGTTAGTTGGAGGGATACTTCACATGAGCGCTTGGATTCGATGGCCGACCGGGCTGCTCAGCGATCCAGTAGAACAGTCAGCGCTCTCTGGCGCCGTCCTCGCAGTTACCATGTTCTGGGGAGCGACCTTTACCTTAATGCTCATCACCACCTACGGTCCAGCTGCTAGTTATCTTAGTAGACAAGCTCGAAAGCTCGCCGAGCAAGCGCAACAGGCAGGAACGATTAAAGATCCCCAACGATGGCTACAGGACAATCATTTCTCAGTGACCTTGGGGGAGCAATTACCGCAAATCAGCGCCATCCTCGGCCCGGTCTTGGCCGGTCCGATTGGCTCCTTTCTCATGTCGCACGTCAGTACATAATCTACTAAAATAGTCTTTATGAATTCTGGGGGAGTATCGGATCTAGGATCGGCAATAACAGCTTCTTACGCTCACTTTGTACGATTTTCCCTCATAAATGTACATACCCTGAACAATGGGTCGACATAGACATCATCTCACTTTTCCTTGAGTCCAAGAGTAGAAATAATTGTTTTGACATCAATGTGTTTCTCCATGTGATCGGCCCAACGGTCAAGCGCATGGGTTAATCTCGCTGAAACCGACTCAGACAGATGCACGCCTAGTGGAGAAATATTTTTTCGCACTCGCACTTGATTGAGCCATTCACGACGGAATCCTGGCTGATCAAAAACTCCGTGAATATAGGTTCCCCAGACTAATCCGTCGGCACTCATCGCTCCATCATCTCTTTCAGGTGCTTGCCCTGAGGTCGATTGCGTTTCATTCGTGAGAATCCGAAAACAGGGAAGAGCTCTCTTCCCTCTGCTGGTCAGACCCATGTGAATTTCGTAGCCTTCAACCAGGGGTTGTTGGTCCCACGCCTCAAAGCACGTGCGAGCACGAACTTGTACAGTTTTCTTCGACGTCAGTAATTCTGTCTCCACTTCGAGTAATCCTAACCCTTTCGAGCAACCACCGCTCTCGACATGCTGCGGGTCATCGATCTTGTTTCCAAGGATTTGGAATCCCCCGCATATCCCGATTACTTCACCACCTCGTTTTCCGTGTTCTTTAATAGCTTCGTCGAATTTTGCATTCTGAAGATAATTCAAATCTTCAATAGTGGTTTTACTTCCCGGCACAATGATCACATCCGCTCCATGTAGTTCGTTGGGAGAAGCCACATAACGCAGCGCCACATCTGATTCCGCAGCAAGCTGATTGAAATCTGTAAAATTACTCATGTGCGGTAACAACACCACCGCCACATTGACCGTCTCTCGTGCGAAAGGCGTCATACGAAACCGCTCGATGTCAACGCTATCTTCCTGATCTAATTCTAAGTCACGAAGATAGGGAACAACGCCAAAAACTGGCACTCCCGTACGTTCCTCTATAATCTTGATTCCATCGTCAAATAACGTCAGATCACCACGAAATTTATTAATGACCACACCAATCACTCGCATCCGTTCTTCTGGTGCCAAGAGATCCATGGTCCCAATAATCTGCGCGAACACACCACCTCGATCAATATCCGCCACAAGAATCACCGCCGCATCGGCCATCTCCGCCACTGGCCAATTCACGATGTCTCGATCTCGTAGAT
>JAJDBQ010000184.1 GCA_029261255.1 Nitrospirales bacterium | reverse complement strand
AGAATCCGAAACATCAGGGAAAGGCAATAAATCCATAGGGGCAAAGCTTCCTACGGCAGGGCTTATCATCCTCTTCCTCTTAGTGGCGCAATTTAATTCTATTCGAAAGCCCCTCATCATCTTAATGACCATTCCTCTCGGGTTAATTGGCGTGGTGATAGGTCTTCACAGCACACAATTGTATTTCGGATTCATGCCCATGTTGGGTGTGCTCTCACTTGCAGGCATTATTATTAACAACGCAATAGTCTTGCTCGACCGCATCAATATTGAATCCACCGAAAATGGCGGAGATCTGGCCAGCGCGATTATTCTGTCAGCCCAACATCGTCTCCGCCCCATTCTGTTAACGACCATCACAACGATTGGCGGGCTCATTCCTCTCTACACCGGCGGTGGACCGATGTGGGAAGCTATGGCCATTGCCATTATGTTTGGGTTACTTTTTGCCACGGTACTAACACTTGGAGTCGTTCCAGTCTTGTACACGTTGTTTTTCCGCGTAAATTTTCAGAACTTTCACTACACAGAAACCCCTCCAGCTAGTCAAATCTCAAGCGATTCGGCATCAGAACCGTCTACGGCTTAGAATGGATTAAAAGAATAAACCGAATCACATAACCCATATGCATGGTTCAACATTATTGAAGGAGCAACATTCATCTCTACATAACTCATCAGGTTAAAACATATCGGGGACGCAGATTGAGTGTTATTACTAAAAAACCTCGCCTATACCATCGTCGTTCCAAGTACGTTTGCGATTTATTTACCCTGGCTCATGACCTCTGAGGATTTAGCCAGTATCGGAATCATGCGATCCATTTCGTTTGGCCTCTTCATTCTCGGAGGCGTAGGCTATGTATGGTCTGTCTGGAGTTTTGCATCCATTGGTCAAGGTACTCCTGCCCCATTTGACGCACCCAGACGCCTCGTCATTCGTGGCCTCTACCACTACACTCGAAATCCAATGTATGGAAGCATCCTTGCTCTCCTCTTGGGGTGGATAATCCTCTTCCCCTCTCTTCGTTTTTTGCTCTATGTCCTTTCCATGGGAATTAGCTTTCATCTGTTTGTCGTACTGTATGAGGAACCGCATCTCAAGAAAATTTTTGGCAATTCTTATGAGGAATATCTCACACGCGTAGGGCGCTGGGTTCCGATGAGCCATACAGATAAAGGGAATATACAGTGAGGAATTCTTTCATCCTCTTGATGGTTCGGTTTCTCTTCAGATCCTACGGGTGGCCCCTCACAGCTCAATTTGGAGATTGATACTGTAGGACTCTATCCTCTGATCAAAGAATTGCCCAAAGGGATTTCGTCCACGATAGTACCCCAAAAGCAGCCGCAACCGTCGATTACTCGATCGACGTGACCATTCTAAGCCACCCAAAAAATTCATATTAATTTTCCAGTCTAACTCCTCCACAGAATTGATATCGGCCCCAAACACAGGTGCGACCTGAAGGCCTTCCATGAGATACCCCAACACTGGAGAACCGATCGGAGACCCGCGCAACTCCGAACCCCATTTAACAACACCTTGTTTAAATTTTGGATTTCGGTTGTATATATAGCCTCCTCCTCCGTAGAGTCTCCCCCATCGATTCTGGAGAGAAACAACCGCCTCCACTATTTCAAAACTCAGGTTCACGCGGTCGAAACCGGGGTTATTGAGCAGAAACTCATCCCCCACGTGACTACTTTGGTGAAAGATACGAAGGCGAGCTGAAAATGGACCGTGACGAAAAGTGACTGGAAGTCCGAACTGAAAATCTGAGTTGATCAGATCAGATGAAGGCGCATCGAGATTGAATTGCGAAAACACGGCTCCAAAGAGATTAACTTGGAGACCGTTACAGTTTCTCTCATGCCGAAGACCCCATAACCCAAAGGTTCCTCCGAACCCCACCGCACTGGCATTCACCGAATCATCGATATCTCTGAACCGTACGCGCTGAAAGCTCCCAGAAAACCTGGGTTCTTTAGGGTCTGCTAATAGGGGACGAAAGAGATCATCGTCGGGCAAAGCCACACTATGAAAAATCCCGTTTTCCGAAGAAGACGAAGAACCGCTCGTTTCCCGATAACTACAAGCGGGATGAAGAATAGAACTTGAAGATAGGCCAGCCCTCTCTTGGCCAGCTGCCACACTCGGAAGCAAGAGGATGAAAACAACAACGACAAATTTGGCCCTGCACAGCTGTACGGCTTTCCCGCGTTGCGCACTCCAAATCAGCTTGGGAAAAACCATGATCGCCTCCTTTCACATCTCATGATGCTGAGACACCATTTCTGTACATGTATCATTTACAAAGGGTTCAGGACAAACATCGACAAACCATACTGACCATTAACCATAAATTTCATTGCTCAGACTCCAGCTCAGGCACTCATACAGTCTTTCTTCATCAACATGTAATTTTCGATACGTGTGAAATGCCAATAAAAAGCATATAATGGTGAGACTGAGGTTCAGATTCTTTGATCCACCTCAGCCTGTTTTGGAAGGATGACAAAAAAGTTATCCGACTTTTCTAGGAGGGATACCAATGTAGAAGATCCAAGGTCTCTATTGAGGCAGCCTAGGAAGGAGTCAATCATGCCAGCATGGATCTTATTGACTACGCTGATTCTTCTTCTCGCTGGATGCACCAGTGTAAAGTACGTTAACGCAAATTCCACAGATGCGGATTTTGAGGACGATAAGGCTGAATGCACACAACAAATACTGAAGGCGACCATCGAGGCCAATCTGGCAGCGGAAAGTTCCGGATCCTACGAGAAGGCCAGTACCACGCCAACAACCAACGCGCCTCTTCGACAAAGGATCGAACAGTGCTTGCAATCAAAAGGATGGATACGAGAAAGCAGACCGGAATAACCTGCGGTCAAATTGGCTTTCTGTGAATTAGCCTACAATTTTTTTGTTCCCTATGGTAAATGAAAGTTGGTTAGTGGCTCAGAACGATAAACGCTAATTCTCAAGTAATCATTTCCATGAATCACTCCCGCTGCTCTCTGCCGAAATCTCACCTGATTCATTTTTTTCGCATGGTCGTCTTGGGCATTGTGGTGGTACTTTTTTCGGGTTGTGCTTTTAAGAAATTATAAAAAGAAGTCGCTATTCTCGATCAAACATCAATCCTCCAAGGAACCATTTCCAATCCTTCCCCTCAAAAGAAACCCTTAATCGTCGTGCTGTATCAAATTCTAGGCAATGAAAAGAAACTCGTCGCCTATTCTATCCATCACAGTCCTGGCACGTTCACCTTTATTCGTTTACCGGGGCAATACCTTATTGCCGCATTTGAAGATACCAATGAAGATTTAGTGTACCAACCTACTGAATATGCTAGCTATGTTGATGGCTCAACGGTTATTTCCATCAAGCAAGATGAAGATCGCTTTGACCTGAATCTGACTCTCAAGCATCCGGACGCCGTCACGCTGACCGAAGCACCTGATCTGACTTCACCAGCGACAACAGCGCAACTCGATTTACCGAGAGTTCAAGCCGGAGAAATCGTCACACTTAAAGATAAAAGATTTTCCAAGAAGAATGGTCAGTTAGGATTATGGCGGCCCATTAAGTTTCTCCGTAAAGTCGGGGGAGGAGTTTTCTTTCTTGAACCCTTCGATCCAGAGAAAATCCCCCTGATATTCATTCACGGCGTTGGCGGTAATCCTGAGCACTGGACCTCGATCATCCAACGCTTAGACCGGACACGCTTTCAACCCTGGCTCTTCTTTTATCCATCAGGTCTTCGGCTCAACATGTGTACGGAATTTCTCGTTCGGTCGCTCAGCAAGGTTTATGTGCAAGATAAATTCAAGAAAGTCGTGGTGGTGGCCCATAGTATGGGAGGGCTCGTTTCTCGATCATTGGTGAATACTATTGTGAAAAAAGATGTGAATCAAAAACTACAGGTACTCTTCCTGACGCTCTCTACCCCATGGGGCGGACACCAGGCGGCTCAAATCGGCGTGGATCATGCACCTGCCGTCATCCCGTCTTGGATTGATATGATTCCCAATAGTCCCTTTCAACGGGAACTTTTTGCCACACCATTATCAGATCATGTTGACTATTATTTGTTCTTTAGCTTCAAAGGTGGACACAATCCGTTCACGAATGGCAATGATGACGGAACGGTCTCCTTGGTGAGTCAATTAAAGCTGGAAGCTCAGGATTCGGCCATTAAGACCATCGGATTCAATGAAACCCATGACGGTATTCTACGTTCACAACATGCTATTAAAAAAATTGGTACACTATTAACAGAATTCGCTAATCGAGAATGATGTCTCAGCCAATCTTTTTTCACTATGACACTTCAATGCTGCTATGACTGAAACCAAAATCTCAACGGGACGAAGCCAATCTTTTCTATCTCCGTCACTCGTACAAATTGGAATGTGGTGTCTGTACAGTGTGCTTCTCACAGGATGTGTCGGTGCCAGCAACTGGCTATCAGAATCTGCCGAAAGTCAGTATTCTGCATTTGACACCTCTCATAACTTCGCTCCTATGCGTATTGGAGTGACACCAGTCAAAGAGGTTGCCTCAAGATTTGGCGTACCGGACGACGTACAATTTGGCTCAATAGAAGGAAGGCAGATTGAATCTTTAGGCTATTCTAGCAACGAACAAACAATCACTCCTTTCCAATACATTCCTTTTTTCGGTGCAATCGAAATCTGGAGACAAAGATCCAAGCACACCCCGTCGGGCGCCATCAGCTTTTCTCCGGAGGAACGAGTTTCTGGATTGACGGTATCCTCCAACAATGCGTATGGCGACATCCGTTCTCCAGGAATTTTCGCTCGTGTAGAAGGCTCTACTTCTATTTATGGCATGAGCAACCCAGCCGTGCTTCATCAGGCAAATGCTTCATCAGAGCGCCTCCCCTAGCGTCGTTCAACAATTCCTTCTTCAGCGTTCTTTCCTTCTCGTGTTTCTAGCCACATTGATTTGTCCGTCTGTTGGGAACACCAGCATGTGAAATTTTTTCTACCACACTCAATGAGCCCTCAAGTGTCCTCCCTATCTTTCCGATTAATGTCTGTATGCGACCAAAAGGCAGTGCAAAAAAATTAGAAGCCAGACGCCGGTTAGCTGCCAGCTTATTGACCAAAGGCCAAGGAATCCGAGAAGTTGCTCGAACGATTGGGGCGGCTCCATCTTCCGTCAAACGATGGAAAGATGCCCTTGAAGAAGGTGGAAAGAATGCGCTGAAGTCGAAACCTCATACAGGACGTCCTTCACGCCTCTCGGCCAAGCAACGCCAAGATCTTCTCCAGATTCTCAAGCAAGGGCCAAGAGCCGCGAACTTACGAGCTGATCAATGGACGTGCCAACGAGTTGGCACGATCATTCGTCGATCTTTCGGTGTGAAGTATCACCCTGATCACGTCAGTCGGATTTTACGCGCACTCGGTTGGAAATATAAGGGAAAAAGCAGCTTACCCACAAAGCAAAAGACTGAACGACACCATGCACAGTGGTCCGGGCTAGCCCGACGCCACCGCTAGCGTCTCTCTTTTGTAGCGCGTTCTTTCATGCTTCTCTAATCCAGAAATTCATATTTCTGGATTAGACGCAGCAGATTCCTCACACCACACTTCCACACAATTTACACCACCAGTCTGTTGAAAAAAGACGCCAGCAGCGTTCCCTGCCTTCGCGCTCGCCGCTGGAGCCAGCTTTGGCGCGCAAGCAGCCGGTGCGGCTTCGTGCTGGCAGGTCGTCAAATTCCGGTACTCAAGTACGAAAGGTACCCTCCGCGACTAAATGTGTCTGCGGCCTTGCTGAACAACTTTTTTGAACAGCCCCAAAGCGCCTCATATCCAAAACAACTGAGGGCACATTTGTCCATGAGAAACGTCATGTTCCAACCCTCCCTAATCCCCACGTTTTTCTGGAAACTCGAGCCAAGCCTCACAAGAGCTTACGGCATTCACTAATTCATAGAAAGATTTGAGGGGGAGTTCAGTCGAACTGTTGGGATCGTGACGATGTCTAAAAATGAACCTAAACAGATGATGGCCTGTGCAAAGGCCTCGGGTTCGGTAGGCTTGGTGAGATAGAAATTACATCCAAGGGAATGACAGGCTTCGACTTCATGAGGATCATCGGTCGTGGATAGCATCAAGACCGGAATTTTTTTCAAGGATTCATGTTCTTTCATTATTCTCAACACTTCAATTCCATCAATTCCAGGCAGGTTGATATCAAGAAGCAAGAGACAGTGGTGCGCCACTTTCCCCGGCAGCACGTTGCCATGACCGAGAAAATAATCCAACGTTTCCTGCCCATCTCTCAAACGATGACAGGGCTTCTCCATCCCAGCCCGTCGTAGATTTTTCTCAATAAGCGCAGCATGTCCGTCATCATCCTCTGCGATCAATACCGTCGTGTCAGGATTCATGATGTCCTCCTCCTTCAACATCAATTGCTCGTGGTAGGGACACATGGAAACTTGTCCCGTTCCCTGGCAACGATTCAACTTCAATCTTGCCCTGATGCCGATCAATAATCCTCTGCACAATGGCTAATCCCAACCCGTCTCCTTTTTCGTGTTGAGGGGCCAGACGGTGAAACACTTGAAAAATTCGAGCATGCTGCTCGAGGGGAATCCCAATACCATTATCGGTGATGGTATATACTTCCCGTCCATCCATGGTCCTTGCAGAAACCGTGATTTCACCCGGACGCGACGGGTCGAGATACTTCTGCGCATTATCAATCAGGTTGGCAAACACCTGCGTCACTAAGACTTCATCACCCATACAATCTGGGAGATCTCGGATCTGTAGAACCACACCCTTCTTCTTCAGTTGAAATTCCATGGACGAGATGATACCCATCATCAAGGTATTCACATCTAAGCGTTCCCATTGAATATCTATTTGTCCAAGTCGAATAAATCGAAGAATCCCAGAGGTCACCGAATTGACACTGTCGGCCCCTGCCCGGATAAACCGCACGGCCTCTGGAATATCTTCTGTCACCAAGGGATTCACATGCTTTCGGACCGCATCAGACATCGCTTCTTCCTCAAACAGCGTCTTCAGACGATCACAAGCCATGGTGAGTTCCTGGCAAAAACCTTGAATTGTGACAATGGGAGCACGCAAGTCATGGGAAATGACGTGCATCAACGTTTCCATATCCTCTGGTAACGCCTCTTGGGTCTGGCCAGTTTGAGGAGATAACGGCTTGTCTGGTCGACTCGGTGTATCCATAAAAATAGTCGTTCCTTTCCCGACCTCTATCTGTGCACTCCACCTGAGTATCAGGTGGGACAACGAACTGCCACGACATAGCGCAGCTGCCTCAGCCTTCGCTTGCAACGCTCTCAGAGACTTCCAATCAAAGATCTGGCTAAAAAGGCCTCACACAGCACCCGCACACCTTTTTGCCTAGATCTTCAGCAGCTGAGATGTTGAAACATCACACTTTTTTCTAAGAAATTGAATGACACGAGGAGCGACCACATTCAAAAAACCATGGCCTCCCCCCCGTAAAGGGGATGAAAACGGAATGAAGAATATGAAGAATAATAACCCAAGCAGAAAAATAATGAAGACAGCAGAAATAATAGTAATGGCTTTTCTCTTTACCTGAATGACTGATGTTGGTGAATCCGTAAAAATTCACCAGCATCGCCACCCCTCATAGGAGCACAAGGACAGACACGTAGAAATTCAGGAAACTATCAGAATTTTCACCAAATAATTACCGGACCAAGATACCACCGTACTGCACAAAAAACGGGACAAACACCAGAGACAAAATAGCCGAAAGTTTTATCAGGATATTCAACGAAGGCCCTGAAGTATCTTTAAGCGGGTCTCCAACGGTATCACCAACCACCGCTGCTTTATGAATGTCAGTACCCTTCCCACCCAAATTGCCGGCTTCAATATATTTTTTCGCATTATCCCACGCACCGCCACTATTGGATGCGGAGATAGCCATGACGCCACCGGCGACTAGAGACCCAGCGAGCACTCCGGCGAGCGCTTGAATATCAAACAGAAATCCTGTGACTAGAGGCGTCCCCATGATCAAAATACCTGGCGCAATCATTTCCTTCAGTGCAGCCTTAGTTGAAATGGCGACACATTGCTCATGATCGGCTTCGGCTTTCCCCTCCATCAGGCCTGGAATGGTGCGGAACTGACGTCGGACTTCTTCAATCATCTCGTAGGCAGCTGTCCCGACCGACTTCATCGTCATGGCGGAAAAATACGACGGTAACACCGCACCAATAAACAAACCCGTAAAGACCAAGGGATCGAGCAAATTAATGCTGCCCAAAAGATCATACTCTGGGCCATTCTTCTCCTTGAGCAATAAATCTGCCCGAGTAAGAAACGCCGCAAAGAGCGCCAGCGATGTGAGAATCGCTGCTCCAATGGCAAAGCCTTTCCCGATGGCCGCTGTGGTATTCCCAGCGGCATCCAGGACGTCTGTCCGTTGCCGTACGTGCTCTGGCATCCCGGCCATCTCAGCAATACCACCAGCGTTATCAGAAACAGGTCCATAGGCATCAATCGTCAATGCAATGGCTAGTGTGCCCAACATACCAAGAGAGGCAATGGCCACACCGTACATCCCTGCCAATATCCACGGAATATAGATGGCTAAACCAATGGCTAAATAGGGCCCCACTGCACTCTTATAACCAAGGGCCAGGCCAAAGATAATATTTGTGGCCGAACCCGTTTCACAGGATTTTGCGACTTCTCTCACAGGAGCGTAATCATGGGATGTGTAGTATTCAGTCATCAACCCCACGACCAGACCTGCAATGAGGCCAGTCAGGAAACAAAAATAGACACCCAAATCGGTATAGGTCTCGCCTCCGATTTCAAAGGTATCGGGGATCAGCATCTTGGTCACAAAGAACATGACAATTCCCATGATCACACTGGAAACAATCAGCATTTTTTTCAACGCTGGGGCAACCTGATCTTCAGAATCCACCTTAATCATCATCATGGTGAGAAAGCTCACGGGAATCCCGATGGCAGTAATGACAATGGGGTACAGCAACGCATCGACCATGCCGGAAAAGGCCACAGCACTAATAACCATGGCGGCGCAGGTACTCTCAGCACAGGATCCAAATAAGTCGGCACCCATTCCGGCCACATCACCGACATTATCGCCAACGTTATCGGCAATCACCGCAGGGTTCCGAGGATCGTCCTCCGGAATCCCCGCCTCAACTTTACCAACCAAATCAGCACCAACATCAGCGGCTTTTGTAAAAATTCCGCCACCCACTCTGGCAAATAAGGCAATGGACGAACCACCAAGACCGAAGCCAGCAATGACTTCCATCAAAATATGCGTCGGGAGTTGTGCCGGCATGATTGCAGCTAGACCGAGGTAGATGAGGAGGAGCCCTAAGCCAGCTAAGCTGACCAATGCAAAGCCCATCACTGAGCCCGAATGTAGTGCAACATTAAAGGCCTCGGAGAGCGATTTATTGGCCGAGACCGTAGTACGCACATTGCCCTGTACCGCAATCTTCATCCCGATGAAGCCCGAAGCAATCGAAATGATGGCGCCAAAGATGAATGCGATAGCGGTATATATTCCTTCATTCACGTAATCCGTATGATGATCATCGATGAGCACGGCGATGATCGCCGCAAAGACCACCATGAAAATAGCCATGAATTTATATTCCTGCTTGAGGAATGCCATAGCTCCATTGGCAATGGCCGAATGGATCTTCGCCAAGCGCAACTTGGTGTCCTGATCTTCGACACCCATATCAATAGGAATTTTATTGACTGATGAAGAGTAATAAAACGCGATGACCAATCCCATAAGTGAGAGAGCCAGAATTATCGTTACCGCCATGTTGAATAGATCTCCATTATTTGAAAGAGAAGGAACTTAAAGGAGTCGTCATAAAACTAAACTATGTCCTAAGATCCTGAAAAATAAGAACTTCTATCGTTCTTCTTACTCACATAACTATCGCTCAACTCATACACACCGAATCATATCCACTGTAAAGAAGGCCCGCTAGTTGGAAGATAAAAGATGTGGGGGATTATGCAAATAGGTCAGAAAAATATTGGTACCGTATAATTAAAGTTACATATAGTACCCCTAACGAATGGGCTATACTAAATGTTGCAAGCAAAGAAGGTGTGTATTGTACCTGTCCAGAGATTAATGTTCAAGGTATTTACCCTTATAGGCCATGAATTCATTAGGCGCTCTCAAGACGTATGGCCGTAGACCCTTTAGCCTCTAAGACCATTACCATCTCAACCGGGCCTCAACAAACCCTGGACTTCCCCGAGATTCGGAATACGCCATTCACCAGGTGCAAGATCGCCAAGCGTAATAGATCCGATGGCAATGCGAATCACCCTCAGCGTTGGGTGCCCCACCTGGGCAGTCATACGACGAATCTGCCGATTCATGCCTTCAGATATCTCAATATGTAACCACGCCGTCGGCACAGACTTTCGAAAACGAATGGGGACGGAGCGCGGATGAACAACAGGCTCTAGAGAGAGAAGGCGAACTTTCGCTGGACGAGTCCGCCTCCCCTTCACGAGCACCCCGCACCGCAATCGTTCAAGGGCTGCTGCATCAGGAATACGCTCCACCTGAACTAAATAGGTTTTAGCTACTTTATACGAGGGCGACGTGAGCCGAGCAGCAAGGTCGCCATCAGACGTGAGAAACAACAGTCCTTCGCTATCCATATCCAATCGACCTGCGGGATACACATCCGGCACCTTCACATACGCCGCCAACGTCGGACGATCTTCAGCATCTGTAAACTTAGATAACACGCCATAGGGCTTGTGAAACACCACATAGTGAGCGGTGTCCACAGATCTTATTTTTCCCAAGGGAGCGCGTGGCATTAAAAGGTTACTCGATTATTCATCACAACAAAGCTGCCGCGAGCGAGGCATTTGTTCATTTTTATTGCCCAAACTAAATTTTTCTGCTACCGTTATCGAGAATTGCACTGCACAGCACACACACCACTTTTTCTCGATTTCACCTAACAGGACTAACTTATGGCATGGGAACCTAAAGATCCATGGGGCGGTAGTGGACAAGATCCACTTGATGACGCCCTGCGCAAAGCCCAAGATTCAATCAAGAATCTTGTTCCAGGTAAAGGCTTTAAATCTATCGTCTATATTGTGATAGCGGTCCTGGCGCTCTGGCAATGCGTCTTCATCGTCGCGCCTGACGAACAAGGCCTCGTCAAACGCTTTGGCGACATTGTTCGTGTGGTTGAATCTGGTCCTCACTTTAAGATCCCGTTTGCTGAAACGGTCGATACACCAAAAATCGAAAAGCTCCACCGAGTGGAAGTTGGCTTCCGTACAGACCGAGGACGCACGCAATTTGTTCCTCGCGAAGCACTGATGCTGACAGGGGACATGAATATTCTCTCACTCGAATTCATCGTTCAATATAAGATTAATGATGCGAAAAAGTATCTATACCAAGTCGCCAACGTCGAAAACACGATTCATAATTCGGCAGAAGCTGCCATGCGCGAAGTCATCGGGAAAAGTAAGATTGATGAAGCCTTAACAGTTGGCAAAGCAGAAATTCAACAAAACGCCCAGACATTACTGCAAGGCATTTTGGATCAATACCAGACTGGCGTGCAGATTGCGACCATCCAATTGCAGGACGTCAATCCTCCTGAAGCCGTTGCCGGCGCCTTTAAAGACGTCGCCAGCGCGAAGGAAGATCGAGAAAAACTCATCAATCAGGCTCACGGCTTCCGAAACAATTTAATCCCCAGAGCCAAAGGTGAAGCCGCTCAACAAATCAATCAAGCCAAAGCCTACGCTCAATCTAGAATTAGCCGCTCCGAAGGGGAAGCCAATCACTTCCTGCAAACATTAAAAGAATACAAACAAGGAAAAGACGTGATTAGCAAACGCGTGTATATCGAAACCATGGAAGAAGTCCTGTCCAATACAGAAAAAATTATACTCGATTCCAATGCCGCGAAAAATGTGTTGCCCTATCTTCCTTTAGGGAGTCTCGGCAAAACTAGTGGAGGTGGAGCACAATGAAAAGCAATCTCCTCCTTGGGGCCGTCTTAGTTCTTGGGCTACTGATTACCTTGGGCCTTTCCCCATTTTTCGTTGTTGACCTAACGGAAACCGCTATTGTCGTCGCATTGGGGAAACCGCAACGGACCATCACGGAGCCAGGACTTAAATTCAAAATTCCCTTCTACCACCAAGTCACATTCTTTGATAAACGATATCTGGATTATGATGCTCCAGCTAGAGATGTTATTACCAGTGATAAAAAATCCATGGTCATCGACAATTTCGCCAAATGGCGGATTGTGGATCCCTTGAAAGTCTATCAAGCCTTTCAGACACAGCGCGGTGCCCTTCAGCGCTTAGATGACATTGTCTATTCAGAGCTTCGCGTAGAATTAGGTCGTCATGAACTGGCAGAAATTGTTTCTGCAAACAGAGCGATCATCATGAAACTCGTCTCCGATCGATCCAATGAAAAAGCGTCGGTGTATGGATTAGAAGTGCTAGACGTGCGAATCAAACGCGCCGATTTACCAGAACAAAATGAAAAAGCGATTTTCCAACGAATGCAAGCTGAGCGAGAACGCCAAGCTAAGCAATACCGTGCAGAGGGTGAAGAGGAAGCCCAGAAAATCCGCTCTGAAGCTGAGAAAGATAAAGAGATTATCTTGGCTGAAGCCTATAAGACATCTCAAGAACTTCGAGGGAATGGGGAAGCCCAAGCCTATAAAATTTATGCCACTGCTTACAAGCAAGACCCAACGTTTTTTGAATTTGTCCGAACAATGGAAGCCTACAAAAAAGTCTTTGCGAAAGATACCACAATGGTGCTCACACCAGACTCCGAATTCCTCAAATACCTCAAAAAACGCTAGACGAAAATCATTACGCCACCAAAATTCATTATAGCTTCCCGGCTCTCTCCATTTTTAAGATATGGCAAATCCAGAACACGTCAAGCTGTTAATTGACGGCGGTGTTCAGGAATGGAACAAGTTTCGAGGTAATTCCCAATCTCCGCAACCAGACCTCAGTGGTGCTGATCTCTCTGGATACGACTTTACAAGTCTTAATCTAAGCCATGCCAACCTAGAAGGTGTGGATCTCTCCGATGCCTATCTCTATCGAGCCAATCTCACCGAAGCCAATCTGACCAGAGCCAACTTCACCGAAGCTGACATACTTGAAGCCAATTTCATTAAAGCCAATCTTTCGTTCGCGACCATGGTCGGAGCAGACTTAACAGGCACCGGATTAATTGCATGCAACTTAGAAGGCGCTAATTTCGAAGGCGCGAATCTTACGCAAGCCTCGCTGCCCTGGGGAAACCTTGCCGGAGCGAATCTTTCTAAAACAAAGTTGAAGCTCACAGACTTACGCGAAGCCAAATTGATTCTAGCGAACCTCCAAGGGGCCTCATTTCAAGATACCTCCTTTACCGGAGCCATCCTCCAAGAAGCCAACCTCCTTGGCGTCACCCACGTCGACATCGACCTCCTCGCCAAAGCCAAAACACTCTACCAATCCCAACTCGATCCAGAACTCAAAGACCAACTCCTCAAAGACCATCCCCACCTCTTCGAACAACCTGAG
This sequence comes from Nitrospirales bacterium, assembly GCA_029261255.1. GTDB lineage: Bacteria > Nitrospirota > Nitrospiria > Nitrospirales > UBA8639 > Nitrospira_E. Next base: position 45,175 of record JAJDBQ010000184.1, on the reverse strand, counting down.
GCGTAATTTTCCTTTAACGAATTTCTCAACGAGGGAACCGTTCCTTCAGTTGACTAAATTCAGTACGAGAGTTGTCTGCGAGAAATGTTCAGAGCACAAGAGAAGCGGAATGAGGCACTAAGAAGTCTTAACAGATTCCAGCATTTCATTATTTGGCGAGAAAATGATGAGCATCAAACATCCATCTTCAGAAGAAGTCTCAGCGTGAACTGACCCGATTTCGGCTCGATGGTAATCTCCCGGATGAAGCAATTGCCCACCACAAAAACAAGTTCCCTCTAACACATAAAATTCTTCAGCTGCGGTATGCCGATGGGCGGCATAATTCGTACGAGGTGCCATCCGCGCCAATGCCGTCATTCGTCCTTGAGTTTTATCAAAGGATAGTGGCTTGAGTAAAACCCCAGGCATAATTTCCTGCCACAGATCATCAGTCGATCGAACAAAGGTGAGCCCGGTATCTGCCGTGTCTTCTACGGACTCGGATGTCGCCCCATGCTGATCGGCTTCTCGATCCTTTGCGATTCTCTCCATTAAGGTTGCGCGAAGAGAAGATGGTGGTGCCATCGGTTTTATAGAAGCACCCAATTGGCTTGTGACATTTTGAAAGTCTTTGACAGACTGACTCGTTGCCCCCCCTTCAGCAACAAGCTGCTCTAATGCTTCCTTCTCTTGCCCTTCGAGAGCACCTAATGCATAGAGTGCTGCCTGTTCTAAGACTTCATCGCTAGGTTCTTGGTGGCTCATCAAATAAGCCCTTTCTCTAGAGGACCAAGGAGATTGCGTAATTTAACCATACCCAATCGTGCTCGAGTTTTCACCGTACCAAGTGGTTCGCCAGTCTGGGTCGAAATTTCACTCTGACTGAGTCCTTCAAAATACGCCAGTTCAATGATAACACGCTGCTCAGAAGGTAACGAAATCAGGGCCTGTCGAACAATTCGACTCTGCTCCGAATTCACACTAGATTGTTCGGGATCACGTCCTTCATCTCGTTCATCTGATATTTCCTCAAGAGGCTCACGAGCTTCCCGATCTTTCTTCCCTACCCGAAGACGATCAATGGCACGGCTACGAGTCAAAACAGTCAGCCACACAATTGGGTTTCCTCGATCTTGGTCAAATTTTCCGGCTTGTTTCCATACCTGCATATACACATCCATCGTGACCTCTTCAGCCATCGTGGAATCATTGAGCACACGAATCGCTAGTCCATACACATACGACCCAGTTTTGTCGTAGAGGGCCCCCAAAGCAGTCTCATCCTTCTGTGCCGTTCGGCCAATTAATCCTATCAGTTCTCGGTCATGCCTACTGAGTTCCTTGATCTTAGGGGAGCCGTGGACTTCCAACGTTCCCTCGCATTCTGTAGTACGAGTCTCAGGCAACATTTGGCTTCATAATTCGAAAAATAATTTCGGACTGTATCACATCATAAAATTTGTCTCAAAAAATGTCCATAAAAGAGATCCAAACCACAATGTGTTCCCGTATATCTTATTAAAAGATTTACAACGGCTAGGGAAGGAATCACAGAGAGACGATAAATTCAGCACGAAAAGAGAATATTCAATGAAAACATTCCTTATTCAGTCTTTCGCGGCCATTTGTTCAGCAAGCGCATGGGTGGCCACAAACTCTGTCTAAGTGGCTTCGATGAAGGGGGCACAGAAATCCCCTTTACTTATTAATTTGTAGGTTCAAGGAGGTTGTGAAAATGCGTCAAATCTTATTAGCTGGAGTCATGCTGTCGATTGTTGGGTGTGGAGGTATGGCAATTACCCCTACGGCTCCATCCGATGGAGCCCCCCAAGATGGGGAATTAGCATTTCCCTTTGATTACAAATCTTTTCCAACATTTTTACACGGCATTCAGAAACCCAACGCCGTGCGCGATTTGTATATTAATCAAAGAGGCGCTGAAACGCAGAAGGGTGCAGCTTTTGCGAATGGGAGCATCCTCGTCATGGAAATCCATAATGCCAAAAAAAATACTGATGACACCTACGTTAAAGGTCATGATGGCAACTTGGTAAAAGATGGCTTGGCGAAAATTTTCGTCATGCAGAAAGGTGAACGATGGGGCAACAATGCTCCTGAAGGTCTCAAGAATGGTGACTGGATGTATTCAGCATTTAAACCAAATGGCGATCGGCTGGATATCGGGTATGAGAAATGCCGAAGCTGTCATATACCGTTAGGAGAGTCAAAGGATTATGTCCATCGGTATGATGAATATTTCATGAAGCGAGTGCATTCGTATTAATTTCACTGAAAAGGGTTCATTGTTATGACAACCCAATCAATCTTGTCTCAGGCTCTGGACTCTTCTCCTGCCCTCGGTTTTTCAGATGAGCGCCCATTGCCAGCCTGGCGAAAAGGCTTGTAGCAGCGGTAGTTAAGTAATAATGGAAATGGCATTCGAGGACCACCAACCCTTGCTTTAATAGACTGGAGAGGGACGCAAGTTCCTCTCCTTTCAATTGCAAGACTTCCTAGTACCACTTCCACTCCCACTTTTTACTTCCCAAACGACTGATCAAAATCAATAATTTTTCACCTGCCAGCCTACTCCATCACGAACGTACATACTGGGCTCTCAGTGCTTGATCTACCAGGGCAATACACCTGTGGGAAATATGGCTATACAACCTTCGCGGTGTAGCTCCCATCATTGAAAAAACTCGCCATCGGCCTCCCCTGCCCCAGGCATGACCGCACATTCTCGAATTTCTAGGACTGTAGGCATGCATGTGCACTCCCAAATGAATCAAGAATATGAATAACAAACTCTAGAAATTTGATTGAAGAAAAAATATTAGGAAAGAGAGAATCTGCGATTTTTTTTTGTGAGAAAGAGATCCAAACGAATAAGTCAGACCGTAAAGCTCTATAAATTAGAAAAATTGGCCAAGATCAGATCCAGCTCAACCCACAGACTAAGGAGATACAACATGACACACGACAAGGAACAATCGTCAAGATGGAACACACCCATGATACTCGCATTGAGTCTTGTAGTAGGTTTCCCAACTATTTCACATGCCATCGCGACTTACGACGCGATCACCCTCGTAGATCTCAGCATTACGGGAGCGGCTAACAGTTCTGGACCACTGACATCGAAACCCAATGATTTGCTTATCTCTGGTGAAGCCCGTGTCGTTGATGCAGACACCATTGTCAACGGCAATGTCACTACGGATCAATTTGCAGACGCCATGGTCTTCGGAAATGATCCCAATGATCTTGATTTCAATGAAGGTTTTTCTCAGCAAGCCATTGCCACTGGCGAGGTGACCCAGGGGACGGCAGTTTCCTTCGCTCTCACCGAAGGAATACTGGGAATTAACAACACCTCCTCGACTGAAAGCTACTGGGTCGATTTCGAAGTGAATTGGTCGTACTTAGTCGAAACCAGTATCACCGATCCCATCAACGACTTTCCCTCCGCCTTATCTGAGATACGACTTGTGAGCAACATTTTTGGCTCCTTGCTCGATATCTCCAAGAGTACATCATCTTTGGGTGGGGATTTTTTTTCCGATATGTCAGTCTTTCCTTTTTCCGTGTCACTGGCACCAGGGCAGTCAGATGTCTTAACCCTCACGGCCAATGCTTCCGGTATCGCAACAGCCTCTCCTGCACCGGCTCCCGTACCCGAACCCTCAACATTTGCACTTATGGTCATCGGCCTGATCGGCATGGCGTTCATGCACCGGCGAAACAGGCAGACAGGTCCTCAATTGGAACTGGCCACGATTTCATCAAACAATTAAACACCTACTAGACGTTAACGATCACACAACAAACGACATTTCACTTTCAAGGAGGTTAAGTCATGAAAAATTCCTGTTCACTCAAATTATTGGCTCTAATGATGACGACGTGCCTAGCGACTCCGGCCTTTGGAGCTAGTCATCGAGAGGCGCCGCTCATTGCCCTCGACCCAGCGGCAGACAATACGGATACCTATGCTTTTAGAAGTTGGGAAGATCCAGATAAAGCGGTGTTTATTCTCAATACCATCCCTGGGCAAGATCCCGGTGATGGACCAAATTACTTTGCCTTTGATGACACGATCCTTTATCGCATCCATATTGACAATAATAAGGATGGTAAAGCAGAAGATGTCGTTTACGAGGTCACATTCAAGTCCGAAACTCGCCCAGCCTTAGGATCATTGAACTTTCCACTTCCGTTTGTGGGCAATCCCAATATTCGTGCTGTTCCAGCACTTCAAGGCATTACAGCCTTAGATGGCGCAGGTTCTGAAGGATTGACCAGACGTCAAACCTATACGGTGACTGAAGTCCGCGGGAAAAAACGCAAGAAACTCTTTAAAGGCAAAACCCTTGTCGCGGTTCCCTCCAACGTCGGACCGGCCACCATGCCAGAGTATGAAAATCTCGCCGCTCAAGGAGTCTATTCCGATGATGCCACAGGAATCCGCGTCTTTGCCGGACAACGTGCTGAGACCTTTTACATTGATCTCGGTGCTGTCTTTGATACGGTAAACCTTCGACGCCCTGTCCCAGCCCTCACGAAAGCAGAAGATGCCAATGATGCCAACAACCCTTTTGGAGTGAACCGTTTCAGTGGGTTCAATATCAACAGTATTGTGATTGAAGTCCCGATTTCTCGGGTAACTGTGGACAAACAATCGGCTGACAATACCGTCAATTCCCAAATTGGCATGTATGCCTCAACCAGCAGAAAAAAAGTCAAAATCCTAAGGCGAAATGGGAAGTCCGTCAATATTGGTCAGTTTGTCCAAATTTCACGACTCGCCAATCCGTTGGTGAACGAGCTCATTATCAATACACCAACAAAAGATAAATGGAATGCCTCTGAACCAGAAGACGAGGCACAATTTCAAGAATTCTTCAAAGCCCCTACCCTGGCGACCGCACTAAACCTGATTTTTGGGTTGCCAGTTCCTGCTACTCCCAGAACTGATCTCATGATGGTGTTTCTCAAATATCCCGGACAACCATTAGATGGAAGTAATTGTGGATCACCATGTTCAGAACTCCTTCGTTTGGATCTGAGTGTATCTCCGACATCACCTGAACACCAAAAACGGCTGGGTGGACTGGCCTCTCCACCGGACCCAGCCGGATTCCCAAATGGTCGACGCCCCAACGACGATGTCACAGATATTGCGACTCGCGTGGTTGGCGGACAAGCCTTTATCGACAATCGAGTAGGAGATGGCGTCAACTTCCTGGAAGATGCGCCTGGGTCAAATGTGACAGCAAATGGGATAGCCACACAATTTCCATTCCTCCCTACACCGCATGATGGACGTAATCGTCGACATATTGATTGTGGAGAAATTGGAGCGAACTCCTGTAACTAACCTTGAATGTCCAGAGGGGGTGTTCGCCCCCTCTGGACGCTATCCAAACAAGAAATCAATCATGCAAACACAATTTTCTCGGTCACGCTTGAGGGGGATACTGTTCAGAGCAAGTATGCTGATCCTCCTAACCTTCTTTCAGCTCCAGATCGGAAACTATTCATTCGTATATGCAGCTCCCTACATCCCCGACGATGAGGACGTTATATTGGAAACCCTTCCTTTGTCAGGCGATCCTCGAAAACAACAATTGCTCAAACGGCGACAACAACTATCCAAAGATCCACACAACCTCTCTTTGGCCATTCAAATCGCCAGACATTATCTGGAGTTAGGTCATACCGAAGCCGATCCTCGCTTTGATGGATATGCCAGAGCTGCGCTCTTACCGTGGTGGGAACAGCCATCACCGCCATCTGAGGTTTTACTCATCCGTGCCACACTCAAACAACGAGGACATCATTTTGAGGAAGCCCTAAAAGATCTTCAACAGGTCTTGCTCTCACAACCCTACCATCCTCAAGCTTGGTTAACTCAAGCTGTCATTTATCAAGTCCGTGGTCAGTATGCCCAAGCCCGACAAAGCTGCGGACCTCTCTTACGATTAGTCAACGCAATGATCTCTACTTCGTGCATGGCCAATATTGCTAGCGTCAATGGGCAAGCACAGAAAAGCTACGATGCGTTGCTTCAGAGTTATTCACAAAATCTTTCCGCAACAACAGAGGGACAATCGTGGGCATTGACCATCCTAGCCGAAACTGCCGCACGTTTAGGTCATGAGGTGAAGGCAGAGGAGCATTTCCAACAAGCCTTGGCTTTAGATCCAAAGGATAGCTATCTCCTTGGAGCCTATAGTGATTTTTTGCTAGATCACAATCGGCCAAGAGACGTCGAGTCATTACTTCAAGAAAATATTCGCGCTGATGGACTACTGCTTCGTTTAACTCTCGCCGCACAACAGCTTCGCAGTCCAAAATTTAATAATTATTTCGAGAGCCTTCGCGCGCGTTTTTCGGATAGTCGCTTACGAGACGACGCTCGGCATTTGCGAGAAGAAGCCCGTTTCATCCTTCATCTCTTGAAGCAACCTCACAAGGCCCTCCAAATCGCGCAGGAAAATTGGAAGGTGCAACGAGAACCCTGGGATACCCGGATTGTTCTCGAGGCCGCACTCCTATCTAACGATACTGCGGCGGCCAAGCCGGTATTAGATTGGCTCAAGACCATGAAGCTTGAAGATCAACAGATTACACGGTTAATGGAACAATTCTCATGAAACTTTGGCTGGTTTCACTATTCTCTCTCATCGCTCTTGTCCTAGGGTCTGGCGAAACCTTCGCCCATAAACCTAGTGACAGTTACCTGCGCCTAACCATTGAAGAACACACGATTCAAGGGCAGTGGGATATTGCCCTGCGAGATTTGGATCATGCCATGGGGCTTGATGGGAACGATGACGGCACGATTACCTGGGGAGAAGTTCGGGGCCAACATGAGGCCATTACGAATTATGCGCTTTCTCGTTTAAATCTCAATGTAGGCGATTCGCCCTGTTCGAATCATATCGAACGTCATTTGGTGGATCACCATAGCGATGGCGCCTATGCGGTCTTACAGTTTTCAATACATTGCCCAACGATACCCAAGCTCACAAATCTCCACTATGGCTTATTCTTTGATGTGGATCCTCTCCATCGTGGATTACTACAAGTCACCCACCCATCTGGCACCCAAACTGCGGTCCTGAGCCCAGAACAACCTACTGTTCAACTTTCTGGAACCACCAATTCGTTCTGGCAAGAGTTTCTTCAATTCAGCAAAGAAGGGGTCTGGCATATTTGGATAGGGTATGACCATATTCTATTCTTGATTAGTCTTCTTCTTCCCGCAGTCCTATGGTGGCGGTCAGGCCAATGGCAACCGGTTGAGTCATTCAAAAACGTGCTGAGAGAAGTCATCTCAATTGTGACGGCGTTTACCATGGCTCATTCAGTCACGTTGAGTCTGGCGGCATTAGAAATCGTCACTTTGCCATCTCGGTGGGTAGAATCGGTGATTGCAGGATCCGTTGTACTCGCCGCGTTACATAACCTGTTTCCCATTATTCAGATTCGGCGTTGGATCGTCGGATTGGTCTTTGGCCTGGTACATGGCTTTGGGTTCGCATCGGTCCTGGCAGATTTAGGGTTACCCACTTCATCCATGTTTGTCGCCTTAGCGGGTTTTAATATTGGAGTAGAAGTAGGCCAACTAGTGATCGTTGCAGCGTTCTTACCACTGGCCTATGCCGTCCGCCATTCCTGGACGTACAGGCGCCTCGCCGTGCAATTCGGATCGGTGTGTATCGCGGGTTTAGCCTTCATCTGGTTCATCGAACGAAGTCTCAACCTCCAGTTAACCAATTGGCTCTGGTAATGGAAAACCACGTTACGTCCCCCATGGCACAAAAAGGTTTGGCGTTACGAGCGCGCTTAACCAAAACCATTATAGGGTGCTGTCTCCTATTCATGGGTCTGGGAATAACAGTAGATAAATGCGTACATGCTGCACCTCAGTCTTCACTCTCACTTTCAATGCACAATCAACAATACTCCGCCAATATTATTCGTGCCCCATTAGAACAGGTCTTAACGACCTTAACCTCATATGTACCGATTCAGTTTGTCATCAAGGGAAACGTAGAAAACGATCTGGTTTCTTCTTCCTTCCGCAATCTCTCTCTCGAAGAAAGCTTAGAGAAACTCCTGACTAGGTACGATTTCGCTATCATCCACAATCAAGTTGATGCAGCTCAGAACACATCCGAATTCCCTTACCGCACTGAAATAGTGATCCTCTCAAGAAACCATAGTGAAACACTTTCGGAATCAAAAGAACATGTGGTCATTTCCCATACAAGCCGCTTCCCTCTGCCAGAACCAGTTTTCTCATCCGTAAATCTCGAATTTTCGGATTCGCTAGATCCGATTGACATTGGGACAGAGACTCACCCACGTGAATTCCTAGGGGAAATAGAAGAAGTCCTATCAGACACGGATACCGAATCTCTCGCTTTGATCAAACACGTCCTAGAAGAATAATACCCAAGGCCCTTTATCTTCGGCCCTCAATAGCCAGTCTTTCAGTATGAGCTAGCGTTTTTTCCTTCAGAGATTCTTACCTTTCCCTTACTTAGTCGAGAAATTTCAGAAATAAGAAATCCATTTTTCACGTTCTCCTCGTAACTCAAGTAATGCACATTCGACAGAGGGTTTTTTAATGTTTGCCCGTTCCCGTTGTTTCTTGCTCCGCATCACAAATTTCACAAGTTCTGTTCTTCCTATTCTTGGAATATGCTTTGCTCTCTTTGCAAGCAACAGCCCTACGGTATGGGGACAGGTTCCACAAAATACATTTCAGTCATCAGGATACCTTGAGTCACTCCAGTACCATGCACCATTAGGTGAAACCAATCTCGCGTTCTTTGAATTCTCTGGATCACAAGAAACTGACGATCCTTTAGAAGAATTTTTCAATTATCTGAATGATCCAGTCAATTGGGACCTTTCTGAATCTGCTGTACCTCGAACAATTTACCGTACCCATACAGGGGTACAAACCCATCAAAAATTCTTCAACCGGACCAGTATACTCCGTTTCGGCATTGAGACCATCATTGAGGATGCTCCTGTTCAATCCATACCCCTATCCAAAATCAGCCAAGGTAGCTCTGAGCAGCAACAACATTTAATTGATACTGTCTTCGCTCCCTATCTATTAGTGGAATCTCAACCCCTTTCTTGGATACGCATAGTCAGCAATTTTCGATTGAACCTCCTCTCCTTCGACCTTCAGCATACTTGCCGTACGACTTGCTCATTAGAACCAAGAGGACAAGGGAACACCACGGTTCCAAGCTTCAAGGGAAGCCTACGTTTTGGTCCCTGGGTGAATACCAAATTTTTTGTCAATCTTGGGAAAGGCTTCTATCGTTTTGATGATCACGAACCCATTGGAAGTACTGCTGAACAACAAATTAACCAAATACAGTTCCTTGAATTAGGTTTTCTGGCCAGTCCTGGAAGTCAAACGGAGATACGAGGCTCTTTTTGGGCAACAAGAAGCAACACCGACTTTTCCTATAATCTGGAAGAGGAAGAATTTCAGGACCACGGGCCATCACAGCGTTATGGCTTTAATTTGGATGGAAGGATCGATCTTCCAAATCAAACGGCTTTTACAGGCGGATTCACCATCTCTCCCCGCACCTTTCGGAAATCCTCACAACCAATACCGCTTTTTCCACAATTAGTCGGACGTGCAGCACTCCGCACAGCATTACATCTGAAGTGGTCGACCACTCTCCAATGGCAGTACATAAGCAAACGAATAACTAACAATCAGGTATTCCCCGCATTCCACTCTTTCGATATGTTCGTCCACTATCAATATACTATGGGCGGAAAAAACGGAAATCTAAGGACTTCATTGGGAATAATTAATGTGGGAAATCATCGAAGCCCATACAGCTTATTTCATTTTGACTCAGGTTCCCCAATGAATTCCACCGTAGCCCTCGACCTGAATCATTTCCCAAGCCAACCCCGAACAATCGTGAGCGGCATTTCTTGGTTGTTCTAAACAACGACTACCTTGGAGTACAGCTTACATTCACCAAGCTAGCCCTGGGACCAAAAAACGGAATAGGATAGAGAGTAAACCAAAAGCTCCAACATCATTTTTCACCCGACGCATGAGAACAATAAAATGTCTAGATCAATTTTCTCTCTGATTTGCGGAGTTGGGCTAATCGCACTGGGAGGGTTTACCTTATTTGCGTGGTCAACTAACCAAGTTTCTTTGATTCAAATTCGATCCACCTTAGTTCCCATGTCCATTCCCGTTTCGGTGGGGTTTGTACTCAGTGGGCTAGGACTCATCGCTTTAAATTCCTCACGATTTCGCGCCACTCAAGGAGTGGGCATTCTTGTTCTTCTTCTGAGTGCACTGTCCCTTATTGAATTTCCTTTTTCGTTGAACATCTTCGAAACCTCGTCTTCCTCAACAACCCATTCGCTTGTCTCTCCCATCGCACCTATTACGGTCTTGTGTTTTTTGCTCACAAGCTTAGTCTTCCTTGGTGTGACGAACCCGCGAACAAAGACATACGCAACAATCATCTCTGGGATATTAGGCACTGTGATCTTTGCCCTAAGTGCCCTGGCCCTTTTTACCCATCTTATGGATTTGTATCGAGCGGAAGAATGGGGAAACTATCTCCGCATGGCTGTCCACGTACCTGGTGGATTTGGGCTATTCGCCGTCGGGCTGATCGCGTTTGCCTGGAGAAACGAACAACACAAAGTCATTGGAGTCCCCCAATGGTTGCCCATACTGGTGGGCACCGGAATCATGATCATGACACTTGGGCTATGGATTCATCTCGAGTTACCCCAACAACCCTTACTCAAAACCAGCGTACTGCTGTTTGGATTCGTGATGGCCTCACTATTATCCATGGCTGTATTTTTCCTGCAACGAGAACGCAAGTTTCTTGATCAGATTTCTTTCTCTCATCAGGGGCTAAAAGATGAAATCTCCAATCGCAAGGCAATTGAAGCCCAGTTACTTCACTCACAAGAAGAATTGCGCAATCTCAGCCACCGACTTCAATCCATCCGTGAGGAGGAGAAAACCAAAATCGCTCGAGAAGTGCATGATGAGTTGGGGCAGGCCTTAACGGTATTAAAGATGGATTTATCATGCCTTGAAAAAGAGCTATTCGACCGTCCCGGCATCGTTCGTGAAACGATTCATTCTATGAACGATCAAATTGACCAAACGGTGGGAAGCGTCCAACGCATCTGCTTAGAATTGCGCCCTAAAATTCTGGAGGTTTTTGGTCTAGCCGAAGCCATCGAATGGCAAACCACAGAGTTCCAACGTCGTACAGGGATACAGGTCCAGTTTGGGATGGGATCAGGAAATCTCTTGGTCGATTCCGAACGAGCCGTCACGTGTTTTCGAGTGTTGCAAGAGTCGTTAACCAATGTAGCTCGACATGCTGAGGCCACTCATGTAAGAGTTCACGTTGAACGAAAGAACGGATTTTGCCACCTTGACGTCCATGACAACGGTAAAGGCATTGGCGACCATGATGTGGCCAACACTCACTCTCTAGGATTGATTGGAATTCGAGAACGTGTGTTTCATCTCGGTGGAGAAGTGAGAATCAGTGGCAGTCCAGAAGACGGGACACATATAGCCATCATGGTTCCTTGCTCAAAACCGACGGACCCTTAGAATCCCTTTGAGCAGAAGGAGGATAGATTAATGCCACGACCGTCCTTAGGAGCATATCAGCGATTTGTCTGCCTCTGTACATCTTGTATCCTGACTATGATTATCGGAGGGGGAGGATTGATATTCCCGAACTTGAGCCATGGCGAAGAACCAGCATCACTCTATGAACGATTGGGTGGGTATGCCACCATTTCCAATATTATTGATGGATTCCTACAAAGAATGTTCACCGATCCGCAGGTTGGTCGATACTTTGTGGGGATGGGCACGGACACTCGTGAACACTTACGTCAGAAAAATAAACTGTTCATGTGCAAGAATACGGGAGGACCCTGCAAAATCATCAATCGTAAGATGAAACTCACCCACGAAGGATTGAGTATCACCTACAGTGATTGGAACGTCGCGGTCACTCATTTAACCCAGACACTCCAGACCCTCAAGATTAAAGAACAGGAGCAACGAGAGCTCCTTCATCTTATTGGGAGTCTGCAAGTAAAGATTGTGGAGGAACCCGAGTCATAAAATATTCGCCACGAACGTACTCACAAACAGATGATGAACGAACACCACTCCAAACCCATTCGGGTCTTCATTGCTGATGATCATGCAGTGGTCCGTCAGGGGTTGAAGCAAATTCTCTCAAAAACACGAGACTTGCTCGTAGTCGATGAAGCGGCAACAGGCCAAGACGTATTGACCAAGATGAAAACCCTATCAGTAGATGTGGTCGTTATGGATATTGAAATGCCAGAAAAATCTGGCCTAGATGTACTGCTTGAGTTACAACGCACTCATCCTCATGTACCGGTTATCATACTGAGTATCTATTCAGAAGATCAGTTTGGGCTTCGTTTGCTGAAGGCAGGCGCCTCAGGTTACCTATCCAAGACCAGTGCCCCTGAAAAATTGGTCGAAGCGATTCGCACCGTTCACCAAGGCGGAAAGTTTGTGAGCCCGGCTTTAACTCAACAACTCGTACTGGGACTACACACAGACCCTCTCAAGTCTGTACATGAAGTACTTTCTGACCGAGAGTTTCAAATTTTTTTGATGATTGCTTCGGGAAAACCAAACAAAACCATTGCCGATGAACTGTGTATCAGTGTGACCACGGTCAGCACTCACCGAGCACATATTCTCGAAAAAATGCATCTCACGAGTAATGCTGATCTCACGCTGTATGCGAGCAAGCATGGGTTGATCGGTTAGTCGCCTTCTGTCTTTTCTTCCATAGCTCGCCTCACCCTCCCTTACCGACACATCCAGCGAGTCAGATTCCGTATCGAATATATTCGATACCTCACTCGATATTTCTCTACGGTCAAATCGTGATTATACGGATACCCTCACATAGGCCCATCGATTTACAGTAAGGGCATCATCCTTAGCTAATGACACACATTGCAGCTTAGGAATATTGTGCAATCACCATTTCTTACGTAAGGAGGAAGCAATGAGGCAACACCGAACTTTCACGACGTTATTAGTGACAATAATGGGGAGTGGTATTTTGCTTGCGGCCACACCATCAATCGGCCTAGCTGGGGGGGGCAGGAGAATGTCAAAGAGGAATTTGGTCCGGTCTTGAAACTAGAGGGTACTGCGAGAAAAGAAATCAATGCTATTGCCAACATCCTTGGCTCTGGTTCAAAAATGATCTCAATTGATGCCACGGATGCCAGTGGGGAAATGTGTATGTTAGAGACTGTCACCAAACATAATATGATCCATTTTTCACAAACTCCAGAAAAAAGGAAAGAAGACGTGGTGTATTATCTGAATCCAGCCACCTTTATAGCTAACGGTCTCGACGTCTCCAAACTACCACGCCATCCCAGTGAACTTGGAAAAATGAAACCTCTGCAATGGTATTACTATGACGGGACATATGTCGAACCACACCAAGGCTCGCAGATGAACAAGGAGTTTGTGATTATGACAGTGGATGTCAAATAGGCCGATAGGACACACCTGTTGAGAAAGAAGGTCTAGGGAATTACAATTCGCAATATGCTAACTCACAATAAAGGAGGACGGATGAAAACACAGAGCATTGCACATTTCTTCAAAACCCTGTCTTTGGTTATGATTTTTTCTATCATTGGTGCTACCTCCAGCCTAAGTCTGGCCGAGACAGATCGGTCATTGTATGAACGTCTTGGTGGCTATGACGCGATCTCAGCTGTCGTCGACGTCTTTCTTACTAAAATATGGGAAGATCCCGTTGTCGGGCGCTATTTTGTGGGAATGGGCACAGATACCAGAAACCAATTAAGACAAAAGAATAAAAATCTGATGTGCGCCAATACCGGTGGGCCTTGCAAAAAAATTAATCGCCCATTAGGAGAGGCCCATGTCGGCTTGGGTGTGACTGATAAAGAATTTGATATCGTGGCGGGTCATTTAGTGACAACCTTAAAAGAATTCAAAGTTCCACAAAAAGAACTGGATGAACTCATGACCAAAGTCGGCGGTCTTCGCGACTATGTGGTCGAAGCGAGAATTAAAAAGTAGGAGAGGTTCTGACAACACCCCGGACAATCGGCCGTTCGTACCGCGCCATCGCCTGGACTCCTGCTCGCAAACTGAGTGGAAGCAGGGGACATCCGTCCCCTGCACTCCCAAGTTCAAAATGACCAAATCACTCGAATGACCGAATCGTCATCATGCCGGTACCACACTTAGTATGACTTGCCCATCAGAGACCTAGACACACAACGTGCCAGACGAGGAAGTTGCCCGCAGCATCCCTACCAAAGGTTCCCACGAAAGTATTATTCAAACTCACAGGCCACGCGTTGCCGGGAAAGATCGAAAACCCCACCGCTCAGTACCCAGCAGACGTCACATTCCTAAAAAGGCCGTCGGTAATTGTACTATTGAGGCCCGTGATGAGCATCGCTGGTAGGATGAGAATGCCATCTTCGAGACAGACTCTATGCCGGATAGATATTTGACAGAATTCTGCACAGAATAGTACCCTAACTACAATAGGAGGAACGCGTATGGCTATCTCATCCAAGGACATTATTTCTTTGACTCACGCGAGAACAAAATTGACGGAACTGTGCGAAGAGGTACAGACCAAGGGACGAGAAAAAATCATTACGAAGAATGGGGAAAGTTGTGCTGCATTGATCGATGCAAACCGCTTAGACCATTACCACCGTCTTGAGCGCGAGCACATTCACCTCACGCTTCTTGAAGAGGCCATCCGCGGGATCGAGGATCTTGCTGAAGGAAACACGCTGTCACTCTCCCAACTCAAAACTCGGCATGGCCGCTAAACGGCCAATTTTTACTCAAAACTTCTCCGATAACCTTCTAGCCATTCAAACGTTTTTAGGGGCAGAAGGACTCAAGCCCTTTCAACGCTTCCTCGACCGCCTATTCAATGACATCGTCCCACAGCTCTATGGATTTCCGAAGTCAGGCCGATCGTTCCTAGCAAATACGATCCATTCCTCCGAAGCCACATCCTTGACTAAGAAATTGTACACACGTCTTAACCTCGACGATGATCTTCGAGAATATATCATCGATGACTACCTGGTGCTGTATCTCCTTCGGAACAAACAGATTGTCTTCCTTTCCATTAAGCACCACCGCCAACTCTCTTTCGATCTCACGCGGTTTTGGCAAGAAAGGTCGCCTTAGCAAAGACAGATGTGGACAGATTTGGCCACACACAAGGAACGGCTTCCACTCTATTTTCGGCGGATGGCCACCAGACGGCCAATTATTTCTTGAGGAAGATTTGAGGGAGGAACACTCAGATCAATTCGTGGGCCAACGCCTTGGACCAATTTGAGACCTTCTGACGTGTTGACAATGCCTTTGATGCGAAGCGCTTGAAGAGATTGAAGTTGTTGGATGAGTTCTTCCGGTGTGATCTTCGGCAAGATGGAAATTTCTTCTGATTCAAAGGCTTCATGTGTGTGAGGCCTATGCTCAGACTGGCCTTTTCGTTTAGATGAAGGGGTTTGAGTTGGTGTGGGAGGAAAGACCACGTTCGTATCAACCTGCCCCTTAATACTTCGAATCATTGGCGCATCAGGAGCCATGTCCTGAAGGATGTGTTCCAATTTCCCCAGAGATTCTTCAGGAACTAAATCCACTTTATTCAGCACCACGATATCGGCCGACGACACTTGCTGTTCGAACGTACCTTCCAAATCCCTCCCGTCGGCCACTTGTTCTGCATTCGCGACCACCACAGCCAAACTTTCTCCCACCCATTCAGTTATGGGCTCTCGCCAAAAGGTCATGAGTGTTTCAAAGGGCAACGCCACTCCAGATGTTTCAACCACAATGCGATCGGGGCGTATGGTCTCCCATAAACTCTGAAGAGTCTCAAGTAATTCATTGGTTAATTGGCAACAAACACAGCCACCTTCCAACTCGACATATCCCGGCCCACCAGCTTCTTGTAGCAGAGCCTTATCAATACCCAATTCTCCAAATTCATTTGAGACCACTGCCAGCTTCAGCCCCTGTTGCTGAGCATCCGTGATGAGATGCTTGACGAGGGTCGTTTTGCCAGCTCCTAAAAAACCAGAAACCACTAAGGCTGGCACACCCAGTACGGGATTCGTGGGTTCATTGGGAGAAGAGATGGGGTTAGGTTCGGTGGTCATATCGTACGTCAATCAAGCTTGATCGAGGAGTAGAGTCGTTCAACGACTTCTACCTCCGAATGTTCCTCTTCGGAAACATTCCCGATCCTTATAAAGGAGGGGAAATTCTAAAATTCGATGTACACCTTTGATCTATTGGCTAAAACTGGAATTTCCAATGTATATTTATTGAGAGCTAATTTCGTACTCTAACGTTACCGTGCCCCGTACGGTGAGTTCTCCAGCCGAGACCGAAGCATCGGCGCTTTCGCTCATCGCCATCGCCGCATTCGCCATACGATATCGTACCGCTGGTGCCACAACTGACACACCACCTTCCATGACGTTCATAATCTTCACTAATTTAAGCTTCAATGACTGGGCCAGAGTGTCTGCTTTCGCTTGAGCCTTGGAAGCGGCCAGCTGTAAGACCGTGAGTTTCGTTGGCTGCTGGTCTTGTAAGCCCCACGTTATACCAGAAAACCGATTGGCGCCGACTTTTAACACTCGATCGACAACCTTGCCGACATTATCCAGATTCCGAACCTCAACATTCACCTGATGGACGACGCGATAACCAATAATACGCGGGATGGTCTGCTCCAACGACCCACCGGAAGACCGTCGGGGGCGAGGAGGATACTCCGGGGTGACATTTAAGGAGGTGGTTTGGATAAATTTTGGTTCTACGTTTAATCTCTGGCATTCTTTCATCACCCGATCCATTCGTTCTCGGTTTTCTTCTTGAACTTTCGCCAATTTGCCCCCTGCAGTTTCTACCGCAAAGCTCAATACCGCTTTATCCGGCGATACGTTCATCTTACCTTCTGCCGAGACGGTCAGACGTGGCTGATCCGGTTCATCATCTCCCGCCCATCCATGAGCTGGAACCCACACGAGGAGTGCGACAAAGACACAGCTGAGAATTGTTTTTGATTTCAAGGTCTTAAACATTGACAAACCCCACAGATATTTTGAGAATGTCTTTCACTATGACTATACCAAATCCAGCCTCGGCTCAAACTGCACCATCCTCTGAAATTCCTGACCGACTCTGCACCTGGTGCCAAGCCACCATGATGAAACGGCTTGTCGGGGAAGGCCGATTTATTCATTACACCTGCCCGAAATGTATTTTCCAGCACACATCTAAAGTACCCGTCCCCTCGTCTTCTTCCTAAATATTTCCTAACAGCTTCTGCCTTAAAGGGCGCTCCACATCAGTGAGAGGGAATGTTCAAAAAAGTTCGTCCAGCAAGGCCGCAGTCATTTTGGCGCGCGGAGCGTACTCATGTACGTGAGCACGGCAAAATGGCGACCTGCCTATGCGAAGCCGCTTCGGCAGGCATGGAACCGCTAGCCTGTCAGCCGTAGCCTTGGCGAAGGCTGGCGGTTTTTTCAACATTCCCTCAAAATAAATTTGAAACGATACGCGTCCCACCTACCCATGTGCCGATAATACTGCCAATCGTCGGTAGCAAAAACGCCAGAAACACTCGAAGCAGTCGACTCTTCCACCATCGACCTGGAATCGCAATGTCTTCTGCCACTGTTTGAAAATCACGGACGATTGGAGGTTGTAAATAGGCTTGAACAAACGCTGTCACGTAACCCACTCCAATCACTGGCGTAAGACTCGTAAATGGTGCGGACACAAATGCCGTCAGGATCGTTAACGGATGAGCCAGAGCTAAGATGCCGCCAATACCACTAGGAATGCCATTCGCTAAGACCCAAAACAAGGCATTTTCTCCCGCAGCATCCGCACCTTTTTGCCAACCAATCCAGGCAATTGACCCGACAATGAGCAGAGGAATACTCCAACCGACCAGCTTCCAGGCAGAAGACACTGGGGCGATATACTTTAACTCTTCCAAGTCCACTGATTGTTGTTGTTCAATAGTGTGACAAATACCTGCAACATGCCCAGCCCCAACAACAGCCACTGTTCTCTTCCCAGATGATTCCATAATATTCTTCGCTAAATAGCGATCTCGCTCATCAATCAAGACGACTTTGAGAGTAGGGACCTCTTTGCCCAGCTCTTTCATCATCTCCGACAACACATCTTGTTTTTTGAGATTGCGAATTTCATCCTCTGACACCTCAGTGGTATCAAAGATACTGAGCATGAGAGACGAGACCAATAAGCTCTTTCGAAAGAACGGTGTATTACGCCACGCTCGACGCATGGTGATTCGAACATCACGGTCCGCTAATATCACAGGAATATTATGCTTCTCAGCCATCCGAATGGCTTCGAGCATTTCCGTGCCCGGCAAGACACCCAATTTATCACCCAATCGCTTTTGAAAAGAGGCCAATACCAAATTGACCATCAGCGTACTGAGTTGCTGTCGACGAATGATTTCTTTCAAATCCAGCGATTCCCAACGATTAGGATTGGAAATCGCTTCAAAGCGCTTGTCGTCTAATTCAACACACACCCCATCTGGATGCTCCTGCTCAATTACCAACTTGACGATTTCAACGGATTCTTGTGACACATGGGCTGTGCCAATCAAAATAATCGTCTTCTCGCCATGGGTTAAAACCGTGACATCGGAGTCATACTGCCCATGAAGGACTGTTGAGGATTTTTGTGCTGACGAAAGTGGTGAATCATCAATATCTGGCATACTCATACCTTTGCATATTCAGCAACAAACTTGTCAAGTTTGATGCGAGGGCCTCAAGACTGCCCTGGATATTCTCGTGTAGACATCCTTCTCTTCCGATGCTATCGAATGTTAAAATAATCTCCAACTCCTACGAAACGATCCATGGATGAGAAAAAAAACCAACCCGCTCGACGATCTTCCACATGGATCTGGTTGAGTGCCGATGGCGCACGATGGCGAATCAATCACTCGGCCGATGGAATATGGTCATGCCCCATCGGCACTGGTGGGAAACGTGTTGGCTCCTGGAAGCCCGGCGTCCCAGCAAGCTTGGGAACGTGGCCTGGGGCAAAGAATCAGGAATAGGTAATCCAATGAGCTGGTTCCTTAAAGGTCAAAGAGAAAATTCACGTTTCCCCCTCCCCAAGGTTTAATCGTTGCCTCAATGCCCTTCTTATTTTCTGAATAAACCCACACAACCACATCTTCCTGCCCTGTTAATGTTTTCATCTGTTCTAAGAGTACGAGAACGATTTTCCGTCCTCGCTCTCGATCAGCCGACAACCGATTAAAGAATTGCTCTGTGACGTGCAATTGCAACAACTTCCCTTTAACCTGAAGGCCCGTAATCTCTGGGTTGTTTCCCATCTGGGTTTCGATCGCCTCTGCAACTTCTTCATTCGTCTTAGACATGTATCACCAATCTTCCTGCTCATCATGACTCAGGGCCAAGATGGATATTTCTCGCAAGAGGCATTTTTAAGCAAGAGGTTGCGTCGCCTGTTCTAACCACACGCGTGTCTCGCTATCGACCTTGGCTTCCAAACATTTGCACACACGAGCGTGATAGTGATCCACCCAGCTTCTTTCCGACACAGAGAGAAGAGCCACATCAATTAACTTCCGTTCAAATGGCACGACCGTCAACGTGTCAAAAGCCAGAAACGAACGGTTGGAATCTTTCGCCTTCTCCACTTGTTGAACGACCACTAAATTCTCGATCCGAATCCCATATGCCCCCGTTTTATAATACCCCGGTTCATTTGACACAATCATACCGGGCTTCAACGCAACATCACTGGCAGATTTTGAAATCCGCTGTGGCCCTTCATGCACACCAAGGAAACTACCAACTCCATGACCCGTTCCATGGTCATAGTCCAAACCCATCGCCCAAAGTGGGGCGCGGGCCAAGGCATCAAGTTGACTTCCGGTTGTTCCTTCAGGGAATTTGGCCATGGCTAAAGCGATATGGCCTCGTAGGACTCGCGTATACCGATCCCGATACTCCTCACACGGTGGCCCTATCGCCACAGTTCGCGTGATATCTGTCGTCCCATCGAGATATTGTCCTCCCGAATCCACAAGATATAACGTCTCAAGTTCTAACGCTCGATTGGTTTCAGTCGTCGAATGATAATGCACAATCGCCCCATTGGCTCCCGCGCCAGAAATGGTTGGGAAACTCGCATCCTCCCACATTGCCTGCTGTTTACGACAATCATCTAAATAAGCCGAGGCTTGCAATTCCGTCACTTGCCCACTTGGTGTTTCACGATCAAGCCAAGCCAAGAACTGACACACCGCAACTCCATCACGCTCGTGGGCCGCATACGCCCCTTGAATCTCCACAGAATTCTTACAGGCTTTCGGTAAAGAACATGGATCAGCAGCATGAACAAGATGGGCGCCATGCGTCGTCAGCATCGAAAAAATCCAGGTATTGGTTTTCATGGGATCACACAGCACACGCTGTCCCTGTTGTCCTAACTGCTGAAGCACACCTTGAAATGCATCAGTCGTTTCCAGGGAAACAT
Organism: Nitrospirales bacterium; assembly: GCA_029261255.1. Taxonomy (GTDB): domain Bacteria; phylum Nitrospirota; class Nitrospiria; order Nitrospirales; family UBA8639; genus Nitrospira_E. The sequence goes on along the minus strand of JAJDBQ010000184.1, from coordinate 24,471 downwards.
CTGGGCCCAGATGTGAGGCAAGACCTGAGCTCACTTTTTGAGAATCCACAAATACTGCCACCCGACCGGTCGCATAGAGAATGGCCTGACACAAGGGCAAGGGCGTATGAGATACATCACTCCCTCGAATATTTAATAGCCAGGCAATGGAATCTGGTGCGCTAATTACTGCAGCGTCAATACCATCATCTCGAAAGTGCTTGGCCAACTCCTCACGTTTCTCTTGCGAACTTTTTCCTGAAAACTCCAAGAGATGCGGCTGAATGACGCCCATCGGAAGTGCGGGTCGCTCACGCCAAACCAAATCAATGAGGTTTGGAGTACAAGGAATCAGCTGCGCTTCAGCGCGTTCACAGGCTTTCTGATATCGCTCAAGGTCCTTCGGCGTATGAAGCCGCGGATCATAGCCTATGCGGTTAGAGGGCCGAACATGATATTCGAGCCACGTGGCTGGAGGATGATCGCCGCTATGGTTGAGGGTAAAGTCCTGTTTATCTACCTGATCAGCGACTTGAATCGTATAACGTCCGTCCACAAACATCGCCGCTTCTTGGGTAAGCACAATCGCCGAACCGGCCGATCCCGTAAACCCTGTGAGCCAGGCTAATCGTTCAGCACAGGCAGGCACATATTCATTTTGATATTCATCGGCATGAGGCACAATGAATCCGGTCAATTCCAAGCGCTGTAATTCTAACCTCAATGCTCCAAGTGGTTTTTCGTTCATACTATCGCCTTGTTTTTTTACCGTATTATAAACGACCCCTACCCTTCGACCGACACCTTCAAGGAGTCGAGCAAAAGGATAGCACATCTCCCCTTGATCTTTCCGAGTCCAACGGAAAAATTAGCGGAAAAATACGACGACTAAATGATGGATTGAAATGCTTTCTCTTCGGAGGGATAGGTTGGAATAAGCGTCGGAAAATTTGCTTCGTCGAGTAAAGATTTGATGGGTTGCTGAGGACTTACGAGGCTCATCGTCAAATCATATTCTTTTAAATTGAGATAGGCCAATGCCAGCCCGCCCAACGCTGTACTGTCCATAAATGTCACGTCCTGAATATTAAACATTATATGCTTCGCACCGGAATGTCTGGCGTTGCTCACAATGGCTTGAAAGACTTTTCGGGAGTAAAACGTCACACGCCCAGAAATCATTAATACGAGAGTGTCATCTTGAATTCGTTCGGCTACATGCATAAAACACCATGGCGTCTTACGTCTTTCTCGGCAATTTCCGGCAATTCTTGCCGATTACCCTGATTTTCTAATGATTTTCTACTTGCTCGATAAAACCATCGATAAAAAAGCTAAAGAAAAAAAATGTTCTGAAAAAAGAACTAAAATCAACTTTCATTGAAAAACAAGAAGAAAAATACAGCAAAAGAATCAAACCACAACTCCTCATTTTGGCAGCAAAACTCAACAGCTTAGAGGAACTGAATACTCCTGAATTTCTTTCAAAACTAAAATAAAACATCTTTTGGCCAAGTCATTTCAAATCAGACTCCAAAACTATACCCATGGAGGGAAATTTCCAGAAACAAGAATGTCAGGTAGCCACACACCGATATAAGCGTAATTTTAAAATATTCTCTTAATTCTTCAAAATATGAGGAAGGCATTCTTCATAAAATATAGTGATCAACTGCCATTTAGAGTTTAGAAAAGAACACGCCAAACCGAAAATACAATAAAAAAGCCAACAATAAAAAAATAGACATTCGAATAGGGATGAGGGTGGAACGATAAGAGCTAAGGTAAAGTGGCTAGCGTGATGCTTGAGAGACCATAAGATCACGAATAGTTTTATCGACCAACGAAGGGACGTGACTAATGATTGGAATAGCACTCAGACATTTAAGAAAGTAGCTATGGCAACATACCTTACATCTTCGCCACACCTTCAGATAGAAAAATAATCGGCCAACCTATGGCATACATACTGCATGTAAGTACTAACTAAGAAACGCACATCATCTAATCTATGGATTTTTTGATTTGTTTAATCCTGCTCACCAAGACCAAAATTGGACTATTCTTCAACACTATCAGGTGGCATACGGACAGCAGGGCCTTTACCTATGCGATTACTGTGCAGCCTTTTCACTACTCCTCATTTCTTTTCGACACGAAAAGAAATGGAATTGGGTTTTATTATTATGGGCGAAACGGCTTTGATTATGTTCCTGACCCTATTAATGGCCTTCAAGGCACTAATGCTGAAGGTGTAACCATACAAACCTGGAGACACCTTCACCAAAAACAATCTATTTATCTTACATTAGATTCCTCCTAACTGAGCGAGGATATCCGTTGAAGAAATTCATCAAGGAATCAGTTGATCAAAAAGGCCAACTATCTTGAAATTGCTGTTTTATTTGTTACGCTTAAGGGAATCAATTCGCAAGAGCGTAGCTCCCCCTCCATATCAAAGACACCACAGGCGTTCGCGTGGCACGGCCATTTTTCCCTTTATCCCTCAGGGTATAGATGCATAAATTTCACTCCCTTTTCAGATTGCTAATTTTTGGAAAATATAGAACTAAATTTACCAAGTTCAATTTCACAATCACCTAAAGAGACTACAAAAAACGCCTGGGGTCAACGCCAGGCCAGTAGTGTAGAACAAGTTCTTATATGTTGATAGTTCAACAACATACTGCCTTGAGTCATATTCTGCGCCATAAGGCCATGACCCAACCAGATAGTCTCGCTTTCACCTACCTCGGCGATGGAATCACCTCAACCCAGACCCTGACTTATAAAACACTGCATGATCAAGCACGCCTAATTGCTGATCATTTGCAAGACAATTTACAACCTGGCAAACGTACACTCTTAATGTTTCCCCCAGGGCTGGAGTTTGTATCTTCATTTTTTGGTTGTCTTTATGCTGGTGTGATTGCAGTTCCAATACCTGCGATAGATCCAGCAAGAGCCAAGAGAAGCAGACCTAGGCTGGACTCGATTGTCGAGGACTCTCAAGCTTCCGCACTCTTGACGACAAGGAAAATATTCGAAAGCAGGGAAAGACAACTTGAAGAACAATCAAAAATTCCTGTGGAGAGACATATTTTTATCGAGGACATTGCTCACAATTCGACCAACGAAAGCCGCGAGCGCATTGAACCTATTAATGAAATTGCTTTCTTGCAGTACACCTCGGGGTCTACCTCCACTCCAAAAGGAGTGATCGTCACTCAGGAATGTCTCCTACAGCAATTGAAGGCACTCGCTCATGCATTTGCACTTCAAGAGGAGAGCGTCTCACTGACTTGGATGCCACATTTCCATGACTATGGATTGATCAATGGATTGTTATTGAATGTGTATCAAGGAACCCATACCTATGTGATGTCACCTACAAGATTTCTACGAAACCCACTGACATGGCTTCAAGCCATCACAAAATACCATGTGACCCATAGCGGTGGCCCTAATTTCGCTTACGACCTATGCGTGAATAGGACAAAACCAGAAGAAAGAACCGGACTGGACCTTCGAGAATGGTGCTTTGCAAGCTGCGGAGCAGAGCCCATCCGCGTGGAAACAATGGAAAACTTTATCCAAACGTTCGAACCCTTTGGGTTCAACAAACAATCCTTTTCTCCAGGCTATGGTTTAGCAGAATTTACCCTGGCAGCTACAGTAAAACCTTACGGAAGTCCGCCTTCTCATCTTGAACTAGATGCGGAGAACCTAGAAAAAGGATTAATAGCCTCTCCCCATAGAACCACCCGAATAGCTAAAAAAATCGTGAGCTGCGGCTTGGCAATACCAGAGACAACTATTCGCATTATCGATAATAAGACCCAACAACAGGCCCCTCCAGATAGAATTGGGGAAATTTGGCTTGCCGGCCCAAGTGGGACTCATGGCTACTGGCAACAACCAAATGAAACCCAACAGACATTCCACGCCTTTATAGCTGATACAGAGGAAGGCCCATTCCTGAGAACAGGTGACTTAGGATTTATCAAAGACCAACAACTTTATGTTACAGGAAGACTTAAAGATCTGATTATTATCAGAGGGAACAACTATTTCCCGCACGACATCGAACAGACAGTTCGGGAAAGTCACTCCGCCTTCAAACAAGGAACCTCTGTCGCATTTTCCGTATCTGAAGGGTCAGATGAACAGCTAGTAATCGTCCAAGAATTGAAAAGCCACAAGCTCAATGTTGACCTTGATTTTTTGACATCCATCATTAGGCAAGCGGTTTCTCTTGAGCATGAGCTCCCGGTATACGCAGTCCTCTTAGTCAAGCGTGGGAACGCTCCGAAAACCACGAGTGGAAAAATTCAACGACAAGCTTGCCGTGAGGCCTTTCTTACAGGACAAATCACCAGCCTGCATACCAGCATAAGACCAGTCAATAACCATGAACCCAATGACCTAGTAATGACGCAAGCTCTTTTCCAAGAGACGTCATCAGCTAAACGTCATGTACTCGTTGAAAACTTTATAAAAAGTAGTCTCGCCCACTGTCTCAACATGAGCCTGATCTCCATAGAGTTAGACCAACCCCTCAATGGACTGGGTATTAACTCGCTCATGTCAGCACAACTTACAGGCAAGATTGAAAAAACCATCGGAGTGAACCTTGCGCCGTCAACATTTTTGCAAGACCTCACTATTGAGGCATTGGTCGAAAAACTACTGAAACACCTCCCTGATCACCTTGATTTTTTTCAGACTAGCCCAGTGGACGTCGGCATACCAGTTGACGAGTATCACCTTTCACCAAATCAAAAAGCACAATGGTTTCTGAGTCAGTTAGACCCACAAAGTTCGGCGGGCAATGTCGCCGTAGCGTTTCTCATTCGCCAACCCCTCGACAAGTCAGCAGCACAGTGCGCGCTCAACACTCTAGCTAACCGACATCCAATTCTACGAACCATTTATGAGGCCCAAGCAGGAGTACCCTATCAGCGAATTCTTCCTAGCGTTGCCATCACGTTAGAATTCAGATGCGTATCAGACCTTGAATGGGAAGAGGTGAAACGAGACATCATTGCTATTAGTCGGATACCCTTTAATCTATCTCAGGCTCCGCTGTTCAGAGCGCATCTTCTTGAACGGACTTCAACTGACTATCTTTTGATTCTCAGCACTCATCACATCGTCGCAGATGGTTCGTCCATGCACCTCCTGGCAGATGATTTCACGCAATTGTATTCCCGAGAAATTGGCAGCGATCGTTTCGCCAACCTAGAAACACCACCGGACTACATCAGCTTTTCTCGCTGGCAGATTCAGATGCTAGAAGGAGTAGAAGGAACTCGACATTGGGCTTTCTGGGAGAAACAGCTTGCAGGGACATTGCCGCGGCTCAATTTATCCCATCGTTCAGCTGAACCTCTTCTGAGAACACCTCAATCTGCGCCTCAAACATTCACCATCAATTCTGAATTAACGCTTCGGTTGCGTGAAATAGCAAAACAAGAGGGTGTCACTCTCTATGTAATACTCCTGTCCGTACTTCAAATGTTGCTACATCGATACACTGGACAAGAAGAGATCCTCATCTGTTCACCTATGTCTGGGAGAATTCGATCTGAGCACCAGAAAACCGTCGGAAATTTAACCAACACTGTACTTCTCCGGGAAACTTTCGTTGGGAACCCCAATTTCCGAAAATTCCTACGCCAAGTAAGCAAGACAGTCACTGCCGCGATTGATCATCAAATCTACCCCTTTTCGTTACTCGTTGAACGACTAAGAGCTCAACGCGAGGGAGCGCAACTCCCTATTTGGCAAATGCTGTTTGTGCTGCAGGACTTCAAACTCTTTGATGACCTAACTGATCCACAGTCAACTACTCTGACACAACATCAGATGTCTTCCCATCAAGACATTTTTGTGGACACCTTTGTCATTCCTCAACCAACAGCACAATTCGACCTCACGCTAGAGTTGGGGGAAAATGACTCGGCACTGACCGGTCATTTTGAATATAACAGCGATCTATTCGATTCCATGTTTGTCGCAAGGTTAGCCAGTCATTTTGAAATACTTCTGGATAGCGTCACCATTTCGGCAGATAGTCGCATCTGGGATTTTCCGTTTTTTCAACCTAGTGAGAGACAGCAGGTCTTAGTTGAGTGGAACTCGGCACCTGCGCATCTTCCCCTCACAGCCACTGCTCATGAATTAATAGAACATCAAGTTAAGCTCTCGCCAAACGTGATCGCTCTTGTTTCTGAGAATGCTGAACTGACATTTGATGAGTTGAATAAACGTGCGAATCAAGTAGCCCATTGCCTCAGGTTAAAAGGCGTTCGTCCAGACATTCCAGTAGGCATCTGCATTGAGCGTTCAATTGAAATGGTAGTGGGAATTCTAGCTATTCTCAAATCTGGTGGCGCCTATCTCCCACTTGACCCAAACGCTCCTAAAGCTCGACTCGATTTTATCATTCAAGACCTTCGTCCATTGGTCATTCTGACGACAAAAAACCTAAAAGATCTCTTGTCGGAAGAGCTAACGACACTCATCACGCTAGATGAGCTCCAAGTAGAAATTTCTCGACAACCTGACAAAGATCTTACGCCATCGGCAGAGCCTCAAAATCTGGCTTATATCATTTATACGTCTGGATCAACAGGAAGGCCGAAAGGAGTGCAAATCGAACATCAAGCATTAGTCGCCTTTGCACAAAGCTTCCGCAAGGAATGCGTCATAAAGGAAGGCGATCGAGTGTTACAATTCTCTTCGCTTGTCTTTGATGCATCAGTGGAAGAAATATTCCCCTTTCTCATCAGCGGAGGCACCATTGTCCTCCCCACCGAAATGACAGTGGAATCACCCGAACGGTTCTTGGACAAGTGTCGTGAATTCGGCATCACCGTTCTTGATCTCCCAACAGCCTATTGGCATAAGATTGCGTTGGATCTAGAGAAACACCTGACTCAGATATACCCATCTTTACGTCTCATGATTATTGGAGGCGAGAAAGCCTCACCTCGTGCTGTTCAAGCCTGGCAAAACAATGTAGACCCTTCCATCCGCCTCCTCAATACCTATGGACCAACCGAGGCAACAGTAACTGCGATCACATGGGACCTCAATCTTGATCGACAAGAAAAAGTAGCCGAATCCGAAAACATCCCGATAGGACGACCCCTTCCTCATGTTAAGGTTTACCTACTGGATCGGTATCTTCAACCAATCCCTATCGGTGTCCCTGGAGAACTATATCTTGGCGGCCACAGCTTAGCCCGGTGTTATCACAATCGTGATGAAGAAACTGCAAAGTATTTCATCCATGACCCACTTAGCACCGTAGCGAAATCTCGTTTATTCAAAACTGGCGATCTATGTCGATATCGGCCAGATGGCGCTCTAGAGTACCTTGGCAGAACCGACCAACAAATTAAACTTCGAGGCTTCCGTATCGAACTCGGAGAAATCGAGGCCGTAATGCAAGAGCACCCCGGGGTTTATGAAGGACTCGTGACTTTAAACAATCACGCGCAACTGGGACCTCGCCTCATTGCCTACTTCATTCCTGTTCGGCAGCCTGGGTTACCGGCAAAAGAGATTCGGAAATTCCTTAAAGAGAGGCTGCCTGATTACATGATCCCATTGTCTTTTATGGCGATGGACTCGTGGCCACATACAGCCACGGGGAAAATTGACCGCGCTCAATTACCAGAAGTGGATGAAACTCAATGGGAATTCGAAGAACAGTATGTCGCCCCACGAGGTCCAATCGAACAGGCCATCGCCGAACAATATTGTGAGATTCTCGGTCTCACCCAAGTAGGCATTCGAGACCATTTTTTTGAATTGAGAGGACATTCGCTTCTTGCCGTTCAGCTCGTCTCACGTTTGCGCGAAATATTTCAGTGTGACATATCCTTACGCCTGTTTTTTGAGAATCCTACTGTCGCTGACCTCGCTGAAACAATACAGGCTCTATTGCATGGCAATGCAGCCCAGGAAACCATTCCTTCCATCACTTCAGTTCCCAAAGATAGGCCCCTACCTCTTTCCTCCTCTCAGGAGCGTATCTACTTCCTACATAAACTTGCGCCACAGAGTGCTGCCTATAACATTCCTGTGGCAATTCGATTAGAAGGGCAACTTAATAACCTTGCTCTCCAACAAGCCCTTAATCACCTCATTCAAAGGCATGAATCCCTTCGGACAAGCTTTTTCGAAAAGTCCGGTTCCCCCAGTCAGGTAATCGAATCAATCTCTAATGTAAAACTGGATCTTACTGACTTACGTCATGTGCCACATGATCTTAAGCTAGAAAGAGCTAAGGAAGAAGCCGATGAAGCCGTCCGACGTCCCTTTGATCTCACAACCGCCCCCTTAATGAGAGCGGCCTTACTCCAACTGACCAACAATGACCATGTGTTGATCTTGACCGTGCACCACATGGTTACTGATCAATGGTCTTTTGCCATTCTTGGGAAAGAGCTAGGGCAATTCTACAATACCCTCTGCCAAAAGAAACCCATTCTGGCTGAACCCTTGCCACTACAATATAGTGACTTTGCCTGCTGGCAACGCCAGTGGCTCACCAGCGACGTCTTAGAAAAACAATATGCATTTTGGATGCGTAAGCTAGCTGATCTACCAATACTTGAATTACCCACGAATTACCCAAGACTACCTGAGCAGACCTTTACTGGAACCTACATTAGCCTCGATCTGACAAAACCTCTCCTTAACAAGTTGCAGAACCTTAGTGCTACCGAAAACGCCACATTGTATATGCTGTGCCTTTCAGCCTTTAAGGTTCTCCTCAATCGCTATACCGGACAAACAGATATTGTGATTGGCTCTCCCGTGGCAAACCGTCATTGGCCTTCGGTCGAGAACATGGTCGGCACTTTTGTCAATACGCTCGTGCTTCGGACTGATTTATCTGAGGACCCGACATTCCGTGAACTGCTCAACCGTGTGCGACAAGTTTCGTTAGAGGGCTATGCAAATCAGGACTTGCCCTTCGAAAAACTTGTTCAAGACCTTGCCCCGGCGCGCACGCTGGGCAGCATGCCACTCGTCCAAGTCTTGTTTAATTTTGGCAATGCGCCCTTCGAGCGAGTGAAGTTTACAGGGGTGTCGCTCGGCCCGTTTGAGATCGACCGAGGAGCTTCTCAGTTCGACCTCAGCCTCTCGATCGATACGATGTTCTCAGGGAAGGCGATTCTAGAATTCAATACCGATCTTTTTGATTCTCAACACATGGAGCTTCTGCTCGCGCATTACCACGAGTTACTTAAATCCATCATAGAATCACCGGACGCCAACATTTCTGCACTCAATATTTTGACCCATGCTGAAAAACAACAAATCCTTATCGAGTGGAATACGACGGATGCGCCGTTCCCCAGAGATGTATCCACCATTGATGCTGTCGAATACCAAGCAAATAGGACACCGGAATCATTGGCCGTCATCTGTGAGGAAACCACCCTCACCTACCAGGAGCTGAATGAACAAGCTGATCAATTAGCGCTTTCCTTTCGTCGGCTTGGAGTAGGACCGGATTTCCTCGTTGGAGTGGCTATTGACCGAACAGCACATCTTGCCGTCGTCCTATTGGGAATTATGAAGGCAGGAGGAGCCTATCTTCCCCTTGATCCACATGGCCCACCAGAGCGACTGGCGTTTATGCTACAGAATAGTCAAGCACCAATACTGATCTCTCAGCACAACCTCAAAAAGACTATCCCTGAATACCAAGGAAAGTTCGTTCGTCTAGATAATGATCTCCTGAACCTTAATGACGATACTGATCAAACTCACCCACCCGGCTCAAAGATTACACCATCCAACCTCGCCTATGTGATCTACACATCGGGCTCCACAGGTCAACCCAAAGGCGTAGAAATCGAGCACCATTCCTTAGTCAATTTTCTCCACTCCATGTCACGAAAGCTTGCCGTGACGAGTACAGACATTTTTCTTGCTGTCACGCCTGTCACGTTTGATATTGCTGGACTTGAGCTGTTTCTGCCCCTCTCGGTTGGAGCTCGTGTCGTACTCGTGAGCGGAGAGGAGGCACGGGATGGACACAGGCTCATGGAACGACTGCGGGCATCGGAGGCAACCGTAATGCAAGCGACGCCAGCTACTTGGCGAATGCTCCTACAGGCTGGGTGGCAGGGGAATACAAGCTTGAAGATCTTGTGCGGCGGTGAAGCATTACCCCGAGAATTAGCCGAAGAACTGCTCCCACGTTCACGGGAAGTTTGGAATCTCTACGGTCCAACCGAAACCACAATCTGGTCAACCGTACAAAAAGTCCATCCAGGGAATGGGCCTGTACCAATTGGCCGTCCTATTGATAACACCCGCACCCTCATTCTTGATAAAAACTCACAACTTACGCCCGTCGGTATAGCCGGTGAATTGTACATTGGCGGGGAAGGTGTCGCACGCGGGTACCTAGGTCGTCCAGACTTAACCGCTGAAAGATTTCAACATAATTCTTTTGGCTGGCCTGAAGAGCACCTTTATAAGACAGGAGATATTGCTAAATGGAGGCCTGATGGGAGCATCGATTACCTGGGACGTGATGATCACCAGGTAAAAATACGAGGTGTCAGGATGGAGCTCCCAGAAATAGAGGCTCGACTCAATCAGATGTCTGAAATACACCAATCTATTGTACTCGCCATCGAAACAATGCAATCGGACAAAAAACTCGTGGCATTTGTGGTCTCTTCTAAGGAGACAGCAGTAGACATCGAAGATATACGACATCACCTTAGAGCGTACCTTCCTGTGACCATGATTCCTACAGAATACGTCTTTCTCCCAGAGCTTCCGCTAACGCCCAACGGCAAAGTAGATCGAAAAACGCTTGTACAGATGAGAGGAAAACCATCACATCATCCCACGCCACGCGCTTTGCCTAAAAATAATCTACATCGTCAACTCATTAGCATTTGGGAACGCCACTTAGATTTACAGGGCATTGGAATCGATGACCACTACTTTGATCTGGGTGGACATTCCATACTTGCACTACAACTGTTCACGGATATTGAAAGTTTAACGGGCATACGTCTTCCCTTGGCCAGTTTATTCAAGGCCCCGACCATAAGGGAATTAGCATTAGTTCTCCAGAGAGACCAACAACCGACCAATTGGCAATCTGTTGTCCCAATAAAATCCACTGGCACAAAGACGCCGCTCTTCGCCGTTCCAGGAATTGGCGGAAATGTGGTGGGCTTTTATGAATTAGTCAAACTCTTGGAAGATGAGCAACCATTTTATGGACTCCAATCACGAGGACTAGACGGACAGGCCGAACCTTTTACCAGAGTAGAAGATATTGCAGCACATTTTGTCAGTGAAATTCAGAAGGTGCAAAACACAGGACCTTATTTTTTGGTAGGTGCCTGTATCGGTGGCATTATTGCATTTGAAATGGCTCAAGTGCTCACAAAGCAAGGGCATAAGGTGGCTTTTTTGGGCCTACTGGAGACATGGCCTCCAGCCTCCCTTCGAGTGCCTCATTGGACTCTACCAAACTTTTTACGTGCACCAGTATTTTTTCTTACGATGACTTATAGGATCATGATTCAAATTCTTCATGCAAACAAGAAAGACCGACTCGCTCGTATTTTCAAGGCTGTACGTGGCTTTAGAGACGTAGTGTCTCATAGAGATGTCTATCGAGGTGATGGCGAAATTCGTTTTAGAGATAAGGTCTCTGAGGCAAACCGCAAAGCGGCAGCAGCGTATCATCCGAAGCCTTTCACTGGTCGAATCGAACTTATCGTCGCCTCCAAGCGTCAAATTAATCCCCCTAAGGATACAAGACGCACATGGTGTGATCTCGCGTTAAGCGGTTCTTCTATTGACGAAATACCTGCTGCGAGTACGGGAGATCTTTTCAGTAAACCCAATGTGAGCTCCCTTGCCGAGAAGCTACACACCTTACTTTCACAAGCCCGGTCACGCGCTTAATGTTGCGCGAGATTCTCAAGTTTTTTTGGTTCTTCTCAAGAATCTCCTACCACAAGAGCCTTGCGATCGGAATAGCTGGTTTACTTGGCGGGTTATTCGGAGCTGGCCTCATTGCCCTCATCAATACCACGCTTCATTCTGAAGAGGGTACCAACCAATTCATTGTGGGATTTATAGGGTTGGCCCTTGGGATAATCGCCTGCAACTTACTTTCGAGCTTTTTATTGAATCGAGCAGGCCAAGACGCTGTCCTTGACCTCTTATTACAACTTTCCAAGAAACTCTTCACCGCTTCTTATCAACTTCTTGAAGAAAAAGGGCAATCACGTATCCTCGTGACCCTCATTGATGATGTGCGTGCAATTGCCTCTGCTATCGCCATCATTCCCCTATTGCTAATGAACGCCGCGATCCTCGTTGGATGCTCAGCGTATTTGGCCTATCTCTCCTGGAAAATATTTGCCATCGTACTGGTTATCGTGTTCAGCGCAAGCCTAGTTCACAGGATCCTCAACAAACGAGCATTCCAATGTGTTCAACGTGCGAGAGAGGCCCGAGAGAACGTCTTAGGACTTTTACGACATCTTGTGGAAGGCCTCAAAGAATTACACATTCGTCGATCTTACGGTCATGCCGTTATTGAAGACAATCTTGAACCAGCCGCTGATGAATTTAAACGAGAGAACATTGCTGCAGGAATACAATACGGTTACATGCAAGCATGGACACAACTGATGTTTTACGGAACGATTGGCGCCCTGCTCTTTTCTATTCCCTTGTTACAAGATATGTCTACTGAAACGCTCACTGGGTATCTCTTTGCTTTTCTCTACATGATGGGCCCGTTTCGCGCATTTATCGGGGCAGCTCCCACGTTAAGCCAAGGAGAAATGGCACTGAAGAAAATTCAAGAGTTGGGCCTCTCACTGCTTCCAGAGCAAGCTGACAACACACCAAAATCTAGCCTCTCAATGGAATCCACATGGCGCACATTTGAACTTCGAGGTGTGACCTTTCAATACTCTCTTGGATCTCAATCCGATGAAAGCTTTACCCTCGGTCCCTTAAACTTCTCTATTGGGCCCGGAGAAATCGTTCTGATTGCAGGTGGAAACGGAAGTGGAAAAACCACGCTCGTGAAACTGCTTTGTGGGTTGTACTTTCCTCACGAAGGCCACCTCCTACTCAACAACATCCCCATTACTCAAGATAACAAGAATTGGTTTCGCGAACATCTCGCTGTCGTATTTTCAGATTTTCATCTCTTTGAAAATCTTGCGAACATGATAGAGACCCATCAAGACATGAAAGTCGAACAATTCCAGAAAGTCCTCCACCTTGATAAGAAGGTCACGTTCGCAGATCGGTCATATACGTTTGATGGGTTATCCCACGGTCAGAGACGAAGGTTAGCCTTGCTTCTCGCTTTCATTGATGACCGTCCAATCTATCTATTTGATGAATGGGCGGCCGATCAGGACCCATACTTTAAAGATTTTTTCTATCACGAATTTTTGCCTGAGCTAAAGGCTAATGGGAAGTCAGCCATTGTTGTGACACATGACGACCGATATTTTCACGTCGGAGATCGTGTGGTGAAAATGGAAAATGGTGAAATAACCGAATCCCGCGCAGGGATAGAGAAAGAGTTACTGAAACTATAGAAAGCACACTAGGGTCATGAACATGGCTTGTGCAGGCTGAGACATGCTTCCTACCTTACCAACTAATCTATCACATCCCCCTCTCTTCTCATTCAACATCCAATTAGGATTTTTCATCAGAATTGTGACTCCTCCTCAAACAGTTCACAATTGTCCCCAAAGGTATTCTCTTCGATCTCTATGGTTATAACTGATTCCCTCACTCAGGGTCGGTGCATGAAATACATAGTCCCAACACCTGTTTACAATCTTTTTTCAGCTATTCTTTGATTCGAATCTGATTCCATCACCACTCTGGTTCATATTGGCTTTTCAAGCATACCGCTTGTAAGAAGAATCTATCTCGTGCCAATAACAAGATTACGAAGATATGAGTCAACGAAATATTTGACGCCATATTCATATTTCCATATTCTCAATACACTGACAGATATCCCCAATGAATTCATTATACGAACGAACGACAGACCAATTTCCGCTGCTCTCTCTGTTAAAAGAACATTTTGGCTTTACCTCCTTTCGGCCATTACAAGAAGAGATCATTCGCGATGCCCTGGATGGACGAGACGTGGTGGCCCTGTTGCCGACAGGTGGTGGAAAGTCCCTCTGCTTTCAGTTACCCGCACTAGCCCGAACAGGGCTCACTCTGGTGGTCTCACCCCTCATTGCCCTCATGAAAGATCAGGTGGATGCGCTACAAGCCAATGGCATCGCCGCGACCTTTCTCAATTCTTCACTCAATGCGCATGAATTCCACACTAGATTACATGCGGTCTACCGTGGTGATTATCAGTTACTGTATATGGCGCCGGAGCGACTCATGCTCCCTGAAAGTCTCAATGACCTTCAGAAATGGCAGGTGAATCTTCTCGCCATTGATGAAGCACATTGCATCAGTGAATGGGGTCATGATTTCCGTCCAGAATATCGCAGGCTCGTAGAACTGCGAGAGCGGTTCCCTAAGCTACCAATCATGGCGCTGACGGCCACAGCCACGAAGCGCGTACAAGAAGACATCAGCAAACTCCTCAAACTGCAGAACCCCGCCTCCTACGTCGCCAGTTTCAATCGACCGAATCTCACATACCGCGTGCAGGCCAAAGCCAGTCCCGTCGATCAAGTCTTAGCGTTTCTCCGAGCACAACCGCAGGAAAGTGGAATTGTGTATTGCCAAAGCCGAAAAACAACAGAACTCCTAGCAGAGCGCTTGCAGACGCATGGCATTAAAGCTCAGCCCTATCATGCAGGCCTTACACCAGAGGAAAGATCACGCCATCAAGAACTGTTCCTGCGAGACGAAGTCCAGGTGATGTGCGCGACCATCGCCTTCGGCATGGGCATCAACAAACCCAACGTCAGATTTGTGATCCACTACGATTTGCCAAAAAATCTCGAAAGTTATTATCAGGAAACTGGTCGAGCCGGACGGGACGGACTACCGAGCGAATGCCTACTACTGTTCAGCTCTGGAGATGCCGTTAAGCAGCAACGCTTCATCAATGACAAACCAGGCATTCAGGAACAGCAGATTGCCCGCTCACAACTCCAACAAATGATCCAATATTCGGAATGCCCAACCTGTCGACGGGTCGAACTCTTGCAGTATTTTGGAGATACCTACTCCTCAGAAAACTGCGAAGGCTGCGACAATTGCCTCTCACCACGAGACACCTTCGACGGAACGGAAGTCGCAGAGACTCTGCTCTCTTGCATCGAAACAATCTACGACACCAGTGGTTTTAGCGTGGGACTCAATCACGTGATTGCCGTCCTGACTGGGGCCAATACGGAGAAAATTCGCCGATGGCACCACAATCAACTGCCCATGTACGGACAGGGAAAAGCCCACAGTCGCCCTGCATGGGGCGTGATGGCTCGTGAACTCATCCGTCTCGGCTATCTTCGTCAAGCCACAGAGAATTTTTCAGTGTTGGAAATCACACAACAGGGCCAAGCCTTTACCCAAGAACGCCACACAATCATGCTGACCAAACCTATAAGCGCACCAGAACGAAAACCATCACGTGTCGACTACACCGCCCATGACGAATCGTTATTCGACCGCTTACGCCAACTGCGCAAGACCTTAGCGGATGAACGCGATGTCCCAGCCTATGTCGTCTTCTCTGATGTAGCCCTACGACAAATGGCACAGGACTACCCTGCGAATGAACAAGATTTCTTACGAATTAGTGGAGTAGGCAGTCGGAAGTTAGAGGAATTTGGAGCGGCTTTTCTTGGAACCATCGCTGAATATCTGGAGAGCAACACTCGACAGAGTGTCTCAAGCACATCCACAGTCCCAGCACCATCGGTACCCACACCAGGGAAGCCAAAACCTCTGAACGAGACTACCAGAGAAACACTACGCTTATTTCAAAGAGGATTTTCGGTAGATCACATTGCCAAGCAACGAAAACTGGCGGGAAGTACGATCTATGGACATCTGGAGCAAGCTATCTATGCTGGTGACTCAGTGGATATCAATCAGCTCATAACAGCTGAGCAGCAAACACAAATCGCAGCAGCTTTTGCTAAAACTGGCTTTGGAAATCTCACCGGAGCCAAAGAACTCCTCGGCGATCTCTACGATTACGGCCAACTCCGCCTCTTCCGCGCTTCTTATGGAAATAAACGCTGATGTATGAAAATGATTTCATTTAAAGCAATTATTCCTCGATCCTCAGATCATCTTTTGGATCAGAGTTGAACCGACGTTAATATCTCAGGGATCTACTATTCGGAATTGATCGCACCTGCTGGTTTAGTGGTAATGTAGTATTCCCCAAAGTCTAACGCGGCACTGGAGGAAACTCGACCACCTTCCCTTCGGTGTCAAAAATTGCTTTCCGGCACGCCTCAGCATAAGCAGGATCAGAGCGGCTTCGGAGATATCTGATTGGCTCAAAGAGATCTGCCGTTTGAACGAGAGCAGCACCAACCCGTTCAGCAGCCGCCATACACTTTAATGTAAAAGGCTCTCCGCGTTCTGCCAGAGGCTTTAAGCGTTCAGCGTTTCCAAATAACACTCCTTTCGCATATTCCGTGACATCTTCGCGAGCAAAATCTTCTTGTAGATTTCTTTCAAGTTGACTAAACTTTTCGATATTAATTGCCTTACTATCTTTTCCTTCGACCTCACCCAAGCACCGCCCCTCTGGTGACTCAAAAATAACATCAAATTCTGAATCTTTCTCTGCAAAAGGAATAGCTGAAAAACCCAACCCTATTAAAGATTCCCGAACTACGTGTTCAAGTGGCTTGCCTTGCTCGTAAAGCATGTGCCCTAATCGATCCTGCCTTGTTGAGACCCTCATCTGCCTCTGTACGTTGTTGTTGTAATTTACCAATCTTTTTTGAAATTTCAGCAATCTTGCTATGAAAAAGACTTTCTTCAGGCGAAATGTAAACCGGATCAAGTACCCAAGGAGGAGGAGGCGTAATTATTCTTCCACTCAAAATCCCTGTAGAAAGAGATAAAAGGGTAGAAGTGAGACGCTTGCCGAACTTAAGTGCTTCTGGGGTCCAATATTCTTCATTCTTCCCAGAATCCCTCTTCACAAATTTATCATCGTCATATCTTAACGGGGGAAGAAAAAGTAAGGCGCCCGTACTCTGAACAGCCGCTGCGACAATTTTATTTCCGGTCTTAGTCTTTAGCAGGGGATGATTAAAATTCCCATCAATGAATGCTTCAAATGGGGAATACGCTGCAAACGCCTCCCAATATGGCTTGAGGTAGGAGGCTTCTTTCGTCAAGAGTACTCCACGACCTGATTTGGGTTCTATCAATGTAATATTTGGTATTGCACTATATGATTCCACTGGAGCCACAATGTTAGTCTTAACACGGCTACGCCCCGTACCAGAAAATTCCACATCACCCGTATAGCGAAAGTATTTAAGTGGCTTTGCAAGGAATACAATTACAAGCTTTCCGGCATTAGTGGCTGCAGCTAATTCGGAACGCCAGTGCGGTAAACTCTTTGCTAGGCAGGAAGAACTCTTATGATCAAATTGATCGTCCCCTTGGTAAGTTTCGCTTGGGTAGTGTTCCCCAAATCCTACCTCATAAAGAATTATATCCGCATCAAGTAGGGACTGATTCGAATCAAAAGGTATGTATTCAAAATCATCTCCGGGAAGTTCGAATCCGATTGTAAAAAAAGTTTTCTTTGCCATACCATATTTTGTTTAGCTAGCGAGAATAATGGTATCTCACCCTGTATTTACAATACTTGCAGGATGTTCAAAAAGGCTCGTCCAGCAAGGCCGCAGGAGCTTTGGCGCCCGGAGCGTACGTTGAGTACGTGAGGACGACAAAGTTCCGAGAACGCCGCTGGCGACTTTTTTCAACATCCTGCTAGTGACTATGGCCATCACCCTCATGGCTATGCCCATGCTCCAATTCTTCTTTCGTCGCATCCCGTACGTTCTCAATTTTTACATCAAAATTAAGCGCGACACCGGCTAGAGGATGATTGATATCAATCGTGACGTTATCGCCCTCAACTTTCGTGACCATAATATGCTGCGCACTGCCGTCCGGAGCCTGTGCTTCAAATGCCATCCCTACTTCCACGACATCGACACCCTCAAACGCCGCGCGTTCAATCGTCTTCATACCATTTGGAATAACCTCTCCATAGGCCTCGGCTGGTTCAACCCTGACCTTCAAAGCATCGCCATCTGTTTTTCCCACTAAAGCTTTTTCCAAGCCAGGCACAATTTGTCCCGAACCATGTAAATACATCATAGGCTTCGAACCATCAGAACTATCTAACACCTTTCCAGCATCATCCGTGAGTGTATAGTTCAGGGTCACCACTGAATTTTTCCCAATCAATAACGACATGACTTCTCTTTCCTTTCATCAAACTAATAAAATGTATAAATTGTGATGCAATGATGCACGCTATTGCCTTACCACCATTCTGTAAATTTTGATCGCGGCCAGGGTTTGTCCATCCAGGAGGTATCAGGTTCAGGCAAGAGGGAGGCTTCCTCCACCGTCAACCATCCATCGGGCAATTCAAAATGAGATGTCGTTCCACGTTTGGTAATCCAGCTAATTTTTTTGGCTTGCTCGCTTGCTTGTGCCACATCCAAGGTTAACCGACAATCCTGAGCCACGTAATCCAACACGGTTTGATATTCACCCTCTTTCCAGAGTTTAGGCGCAACGGAGCCATCAACATCAGCTGGCTTACTCACGCCGATGGCCTTGGCTGCGGCATTTAACCCAACTCCGAACCCTTTCCCGCAAAAAAAGTGAAACATCATATCCACGTGAGTCATCGCTAAGTCTCGGCAATCATCTGTTAAGCCAGATTCTTCTGCCACAATGACGAAATCAAATCCGAGCCCATTGTGGGTAATGATGGTGTAGCCTTCTTGCAATTTAGTTTTGAGGTGTTCGACAAACGCCGCAACATCCTCCTTGGTCATTTGTAGCGCAGGCGATCCGTCGGCATTGTTGGAATGAAACGTCGTCGCCGAGGCTTCATCACTACACCATGTCGCCATGCAGGTAATGCCCAACGGCCGATGATCATGCAAGTCACCAAAATTCTCGGGCAAGATTTTGGCTGTTTCGATATCAAACGCCATATATTTACGAGACATGGGTTACAGCTTTCTTACTATAAAATTGGAGAGAGAAGAGAACTGTTACTTATAAATACATTCCCTAGATTTGGACATGAACTGACTGTTTGATAGTGTTTTAAGCATTGATTGACAGGTCTTACGAAGTGCTGGATCTTTGCTCCTAGATTTCATACAGAAACATACATCCGGCCCTCCGGCAGGAACAGGCACATTCTCAAGACAGGCTCTTCTTTCCGCAGACCTTTCCTGCGCCCCCAGCAACTCGGTCATCTTACTACAAGCTGCATGTTTAGCATCCGTATCAATAGGCTTAAGGATACAATCACAATACGTCACAGCCGCGTCTGCGTGAGCCATCGTCGTATAGCCAGCGATCAACCCGAAACTTATCACAATGAGAGCAACAAAAAATGATTTCATAAGTGCCTCCCTATTCGATGAAAAAGGTACGAGATCACCCTTGTTGGACGTAGAATAGCAGAACCTGACTGAATTGTTTTCTGGAAAATTTAACGCAGCTGACGGGTTCAGCTAGGACAGGGGATTGCCCTAGAGGAAATGAATGCTGAAGAAATGGCCCAAAAAAGAGAGAAATCTTAACTTAAAACCGATTGCACCGCCACGCCGATTTCCGCAGGATTTTTCACAACAGTCACGCCAGCAGATTCTAAGGCAGCCATTTTATCGGCGGCAGTGCCTTTGCCTCCAGTGATGATCGCGCCCGCATGGCCCATCCGACGTCCTGGAGGTGCCGTAATGCCGGCAATAAAACTCACCACGGGTTTGGACATTTCTTTTTCAATAAATGCGGCGGCTTTTTCTTCAGCATCGCCACCAATCTCACCAATCATGACCACGGCTTCGGTTTCATCGTCTTCCTCAAACATGTGCAATAAATCGATATAGCCCGTGCCAATAATTGGATCGCCACCGATTCCCACGCATGTGGTTTCCCCAAGCCCTAACTGCGTGAGTTGATTCACAGCTTCATAGGTTAGTGTTCCACTTCGAGAAATGACACCCACTCGACCTTTTTTATGGATGAAGCCTGGCATGATGCCGATCTTGCATTCCTCTGCTGTGATGATGCCTGGGCAGTTGGGACCAATGAGACGAGTGGCACGTCCATGGAGAGCACGCTTCACTTTCACCATATCATTGACAGGGATGCCTTCCGAGATACAAATAATCAGCCAAATGCCTGCTTCAGCGGCTTCTAGGATTGCATCAGCGGCAAATGGGGGCGGCACAAAGATCAATGAGGTGGTGGCTTCCGTTTTCTTCACGGCATCACGAACGGTGTTAAATACAGGGATCCCTTCGACTTCTTGTCCAGCCTTGCCTGGTGTCACACCAGCGACGACTTGGGTGCCATACGCTTTGCATTGAGTCGCATGAAACGACCCTTCTTTTCCCGTAATACCCTGAACCACGACCCGTGTATTTTTATTGACCAGAATACTCATGCCACATCACCTTTCAGCAATCGAGAAGAATGATTCCAATAGCGGTGTTATTTTTTCTTTTTTCGTAGCGCGACGATTCGTTGTGCGGCTTCCCAGAGGTCAGCAACCCCTTCAACTTTTAAGCCTGACTCGGCTAGAAGCTTTCGGCCTTCCCCCGCATTGGTGCCTTGGAGTCGAACCACGACGGGGAGCTTAATGCCTACCTCTTTGGCTGCTTCGATCACGCCATGGGCAATGCGTTCGCAACGGACAATCCCGCCAAAAATATTAATAAATATGCCTTTGACTTTTTTATCTTTCAGCAGAATTCGGAATCCCGCCGCCACGGTCTCTTTTGTGGCCCCACCCCCAACATCAAGAAAATTGGCAGGTTCAGAACCAGCAAGCTTAATGACATCCATCGTGGCCATGGCTAACCCAGCACCGTTCACCATACAGCCAATATCACCATCAAGCTTTACGTAATTCAGGTTATGCTTTCCTGCCTCAATTTCCATAGGGTCTTCTTCATGAAGATCCCGAAATTTTTGGACGTCAGGATGTTTATAGAGAGCACTGTCATCAAAGGACACCTTGCCATCCAACGCGACAAGTCGCTTGTCCGTGGTAATGACCAAGGGGTTGATTTCGAGCATCGCGGCATTTTTTTCCATGAACAAGCGATACAGATTGTCCAACATCTGAAAAAACGGCTTGACCACCGCCGGCTCAAGATCAGGCAAACCCAAGGCAAAGGCCAGATTGCGTCCGTTGTGTGCTTGAAATCCTACAGCAGGATCGATGGATTCTTTGAGTACTTTTTCTGGGGTCTGTTCCGCCACTTCTTCAATATCCATCCCGCCTTCAGTGCTGGCGATAAATGTTGGGCATCCGGAATCTCGATCAACCAACAAACTCAGATACAGCTCTTTGGCAATCCCTGCTCCTTCTTCAATGAGTAGTCGTCGAACTTTCCGACCTTTGGGTCCCGTTTGATGAGTGACCAAGGTTTTGCCAATTAATTCCTGTGCCAGCCCTGGAACCTCTTCAGCATTTTTCGTGATTTTGACTCCGCCAGCTTTCCCTCGCCCTCCTGCATGAATTTGTGCCTTGACGACATACACCGAGGTCTCAAGTGCGGCGGCCCATTTTTCTGCGGCTCGTGCATTTTTTATTTCTTTGCCTTTGGGCACTGGAATGCCAAATTGCGCAAATAATTGTTTAGCTTGAAACTCATGAATATCCATAATGTTCCTTTTTCAAAAGAGAACTGTTCTCTATACTTGTCGTGTATATGCTGGCAATACCATCGGTGAATTCAGCCCCGATGACACATGATGCCGCTTGGCTTCTTCACGAAACTTGGCCACATGATCAAGAGTCAGTGCTCCTTGCGGAAGAGATTTTGCTCGCTCAGCAGCAGTCTGCCCTGCGCGTTTGCCAAAGACCATGAGATCCAACAAGGAATTTCCCATCAGTCGGTTTCGGCCATGCAACCCACCCGATGCTTCACCCGCTACAAATAAATTAGGGGCTGGGGTTTCACCTGTCACATCTATTTTGACTCCACCATTTTGATAATGCAGCGTGGGGTAAATCAACACGGGATCTTTACGAATATCCACTTGATACCGCTCATATTGCCGGACCATGGCAGGAAAATGTTTGTCTAATGTTCCAGGGCCATGCGCTACATCTAACAATGGCGTATCCAACCAAACACCCGAGCGCCCGGCTGCCGTTCTCACCCCACGGCCTTCTTCGCATTCTTTGATGATCGAAGATGAGACGACATCTCTCGTATCCAATTCGTTCACGAATCGGTCACCTTTGGCGTTCACGAGATGTCCACCTTCTGAACGAATGCCTTCAGTCACCAGCGCGCCGACCAATTGCTCTGGATATACTCCGCCTGACGGATGATATTGAAAGGTATCAATTTGTACGAGCGGTACACCCATGCGGTACGCCAACACCAGAGCATCTCCAGTAGCCCCGTAATGGTTGCTCGTGGGAAATCCTTGAATGTGCAGACGCCCAATTCCGCCCGTGGCAAGAATAACCGACTTGGCGGCCACTACCACATGACGTTTATTATCTAAATCTTGTAAGACCGCTCCCGTGCATGTGCCCTTCCCATCACTGAGAAGTTCGACAACTGCTCCAAACTCTAAGAGCGGGACTTTTTGATTCAAGACTTCATCTTTTAGCACTCGCATAATTTCGAGGCCGGTATAATCGGAACAGGTCAACAATCGAGCCTTGGAACTCCCACCGCCTTTTTTGACATGCAAGTTGCCATCAGATTGGCGATCGAATAACACACCCAGTTCCAATAACCATTGTCCAATGGAAGGCCCTTCTTCGACCATGACCTTTAAAAGATCGTGGTCGTTTTTCATATGACCACCCTTTAAGGTATCCAAGAAGTGCTGAACAGGGGAATCATCTGGTCCGACCGCAATTTGCATTCCGCCCTGAGCCATGACCGAATTGGAATCGCCTAACCGCAATTTCGTGGCTAACAAAACATTCGAACCCGCGGCATGTGCATGTAGCGCCGCCGCACAACCTGCGCCGCCGCCGCCAACAACCAGCACATCCACCGAATATTCTGGCGTCAGATTAAAATCAGCAGGAATGGAGCTATCCCCTTCTAGAAGGGTCGCAACTTCCTTAACAGTTGAGTCACCCGCATTGGGACCAAATTTGATAGGCCGGTAGGCATGTCCACGATGGTCGGGATGATATTTTTTGATGAGCGCATCACGTTCAGCAGGCGAGAGCTTCGGAAAGTCTATTGCGCGACGCGCGTCACGAGTTTGATGAACGAGATTCTGTTGCGCTGTAATGTCCATTGGAATACTTCAGAAAATGACTATGTGATAGAAGCTGTGGTGTTTTGAAGTTCTTCATCAGAAAGCTGAAGAATCCTGTCCCAATCTTCCTGGTAATCCCCATCTGCAATTTTCTTGATCCGTGTGGCAAGACCCTTGGGTTTCTCCGTGAAATGCACGCCCTGAGCGCGACTGGCATAGACCGCCACAAGATTCGGCGCTATGTCCGCGATACAGACCGGGGCACACATCCCACACATGACACAGTCCATAAACATGTCTGATACGGCTTTGAAATCACCAAACACCGCTTTCCACACACCTTCCCGGACATCGATTTTCTGTGGACAAGCTTCGGTGCACGCATTGCAATTCCTGCATAGGGGAGCTTCAGGGTAGAGTTCAAAGAGATCCTGCTTGGGATCCTTCAGTTCGGTAAGGTCATAAATCGCTTTTCGAGCTGGAAAGGCGGGCATGAAGGAAAAAGACATCCCATCTTCAACAGCCATTGAGCAAGCTAAACAGGTTTTGACTTTTGGGTCATCCTTGGTGCGGTAATAAGTCGCACAGGCGCCACAAAATCCCCCTAAACATCCCGCACCACGCAACACTTCTTTGCCGGCATACCACATGGCTTTCATCAGCGTGACGCCCGCCGGAACCTGAAACGGCTTTCCTTCGATTTCTACCGTCACCATTTGAGCTTGGATTTCGCTCGCTTGTTCGGTGAATTGCTGAGGTGTGTTCGAGTCGCTTCCCATTAGATTACCTTGAAAAAGTCAGTTCTGTGAAAAGTAGAATTCTGGGCTATGGAACCTGCCCGCCAAGGCGGGCAGGCCCAAAAGATTCAGTACGAGTCAAACTCTTGAATGATCCGATTAGTTGAGCGCGTTAAGCGCGGAGCCAGCTCTGAACCAGGCAATTTGGGGTTCGGTCATACTATGATTCCCTTGAATCGTAACGTCCTTC